>JAQYWA010000033.1 GCA_030145265.1 Desulfuromonas sp.
GGAGGTAAAAGACTCCCGCGAATTTATGGATTCGGTCAAGATTGACCTGTTTCCCGAAGAAGTTTATGTTTTTACCCCCAACGGCGACGTTAAGGAACTGCCCAAGGGGTCAACTCCGATCGATTTCGCCTACAGCATCCATACCGATGTCGGTAGCCGTTGTGTCGGGGCCAAGGTTAACGGCAAGTTGGTCCCTTTGAAGACCACTCTGAAAAATGGTGATATGGTCGAGGTGTCGACTTCGCCAAACCAGACGCCAAGTAAGGATTGGCTGGCTTTCGTCCGCACCTCCAAGGCCCGCAACAAGATTCGCAGCTGGGTCCAGAAAGAACTGCGCGAAAAAAGCATCGATCTGGGGCGGGGGATGCTGGAGAAGGAGCTTCGCAAATACGGCTACAGCCTCAAGCGGGTGATGGCTTCCGATGCACTGACTGCGGCGGCCGAAGATCTCGGCTTCCATTCTATCGATGACGTGATTGCGTCGATCGGCTACGGAAAGGTCCCTCTGGGCCAGGTTATCAACCGGGTGGTCCCGCAGGAAAAGCTCAAGGCCGAACGTCCCAAGGTAGGGAAGCTGGGCAAAGTCATCGCAAAAATGCGCAAGAAGCCTTCCAGCGCCATCAAGATCCATGGCGTGGAGGATATCATGATGCGCTTTGCCAAGTGCTGCAGTCCGCTTCCGGGTGACCCGGTGATTGGATTCATCACCCGCGGGCGTGGGGTGACCGTCCATTCCATCGACTGTCCCCATGTGTGCGAGCTTGATCCCGAGCGGCGTGTCGAGGTGGAATGGGATCGCAAGAAAAAAGCGACTCGGCCGGCCAAAATCCGAGTCCACTGCGTCAACCAGAAGGGGATACTGGCCGGGATTACCGGGGCCATAACCAACTGTGAAGCCAACATTACCAGCGCCCAGGTTCAGTCAACGCCCGATGACCGGGGTATCAACATTTTTGAAGTCGATGTTCAGGATCTCGAACACCTGAACATCGTTATCAATGCAATCATGAAAATCAAGGGTGTTTATAAAGTTGATCGGATGCGCCATTAATCGCAGGGCCATTCATGGATTGCCCTGCCGGCGTTTTATTACAGATCCTCTGGAGAAAATCATGTCCATTGAGAAGGTTGAAACTGCTGCCGCACCTGCCGCTATCGGTCCCTATTCACAGGGAGTGCGAGCAGGAGATTATGTCTATTTTTCCGGTCAGATTCCACTCGATCCAAAGACCGGAGAGGTCGTGTCCGGCGGCATTGAAGCGCAGGCAGCGCAGGTCATGAAGAACATGGAAGCGGCGCTGGCTGGTGCCGGGCTCTCGTTTGCACAGGTCGTCAAGACGACCATCTACCTGACCGATTTGAATGATTTCGCAGTGGTCAACGAGATTTACGGAAGCTGCTTTGCGGGGGTCTATCCGGCGCGGGCAACGGTACAGGTTGCTGCCTTGCCAAAAGGGGTTTCCGTGGAGATTGAATGGGTGGGATACTGCGGGTAGGTAATGTACGCTGACGTCGTATAAACAAAAGAGGGGGGAGCCAGTCTGGCTCCCCCTCTTTTGTTTAAAGAGCTTTGGTCACGGCACCGGAGCGGATGCAGCGGGTGCAGACCTTGATGGAGCGCACAGTCCCCTTGTTCACCGCTTTAACCTTCTGCAGGTTCGGGTACCATACCTTGCGGGTTTTGTTATGTGCATGACTGACGTTGTTGCCAGTCGTCGGTTTCTTTCCACAAATTTCGCAGACTTTAGCCATCTTTAATATCCTCCTGGAAGTTTGGAACGTAATTATTTACCATGGGTGTGGCAGTATTGCAACTTTTTTTTGTGAAAAATGTATGTATTGACGGGATATTTAAGGGCGTTTTTTATCTGCCCGCAATAGATATCGGGCCAATGCGACACCGGTCATGATTCCACCGGTGCTGCCCAGGTGTGGCAAGGCGTCCGTGCCACTGCCAAGCAGCAGGTTTTTATTGAGTTTGAGGCGCTGTGCCGTGCCTGGAAATGCACTGCTGGGTGGCCAGCGGGACTCGCCAGCGGCTGGTTCGCAGGGACCGATGGGGCTGAGCCCGAAAGAAGCAAAGGGCAGGATACCGGCCAATTGTGAACATAATTCATTTTCAGAAGGCGGAGAAGGCCTGTCCGCCCTTCGGAATTCCGCCATGCCGACTGTTCCTGTCGGCGTTGAGGTCAGGGTTATGCGAAGCGGATCCGGTTCAGCGAGGATGATCCGGGATGCCAGAACCGGGGAGGTTCCAATAAGGATGGGGGATGTTTCCCATCGGCAGGGGGGGGGCTGGAACTTGAACCGTTGTTGATCGGCCTCCGGAAGGCAGCTGATGGCCGAGCAACTGCCGATGACGAGGGCGTCGGATGAGCAGGACCAGGAGTTCTTCAGTTGAATCCTGCCGTCAGGGTCGATCTCTTTGATGGTGTCCAAGGTTTCGCTGCAGCCGTGGAACTGCTCATAGCGGCGCTGCAGCAAATCATCGAGGGCTGATCTTGAAATTCCTTGGGACTGGCAGGCGCTAGACCAGAGCAGGGCTCCTTCGGCGATCGTCATATGATCGGTCGGTGCCATGGCCAGTCCGGAAAAAAGAGCGTCCAGACAGGCGCGCGGCGCCGGATCGGTAATTTTATCGAGAAGGTCGGACAGCGGTTTTCGCAGAGTGCGAAAACCGGGTCGACTCAGCAGTAGTTTTCTGCGAAAACGCAGGCGGCCTGCCAGGTCGAACAGAGGGAGGCCGCCACTGCTCAACAGTTGTGATTCCAGCCGGTTGCCCAGAGCGTCAAGGGATTGAAGGAGATCCTCAACCTGGTTGTGGGATGAGGGGAATTCGCGGCGCAACTCATCGGATAACGGTTGGTCCCCGTGCAGTTCGATCCGGCTCTGCCCGGCAATCACCTGTAGTTTGCGTGGGGTGGTGAGACAGTTGCGCCCTCCCAGTTGCTCCAGAACATGGTTCAGGTGGACGGAGTTAAACAGCCATGGGGTGAAGGGAGGCTGTTGTAGGCGGAAGGTCAGCACCTTTTTTCCGGCCTTGGCCAGAAGCACTGCGGCCAGGCGCGATGCAAGGCTGTCGCCGAGGACTATGATGTCGTAGTGATTTTGATGCACGATAGCCGTTGCTCGAAAAAAGGGGCGGTGTTGTTACAGGTCTTCTTCGCTGCAGACGTGCAGCCCTTCACGCCTGAGCAGGGCACAAGAAACCCCCTGTCCTTCAATAATGCGGTCACCGAGGTGAATCTGATGAACGCCGCAGGACGGACTCCGCTCCTTGAGCATGGCTTGCGTGCAGCCGCAGAGTCGGGCGATTTTAAGGGTCTCGTGCGCACCCCGGATGAAAATATCGTTCATGTTGCTGCCGCTAATGCTGACGACGGAGCCGATACCGTCAAGAATTGTCTCCCCATTGCCGCTGGCGAATCGGGTTGCGGGCCGCGGGGTCGGCTGGCCGGCAAGCTGTTCAGGGCAGACGGGGATCGCTATCAGGTCGTTGGCCTCAAGATAAGCTACTACCTTTTCATTGCGCTTGGTTTGCCCGTCATAGCGGGTCTGAATACCGAGCAGGCAGGCGCTGACCAGAATCGGGTGGGGCATGTTTGTCTCTCGGCTTTTGCTGTTGCGGGAGCCAGGCTCCCGCAGCAATTAACGTAAGGTAGGGTTGGTCAGGGACTGTGGGCAGTAGTCGTCCGGGGGATCGATGGAGACCCGCCGGCCTTCCACTCGAAGGCGGCCTTCGGCAAAAAGCTGGATGGCGCGGGGGTAAATCTGGTGTTCCTGCACGAGAATCCGGGCGGAAAGGGTCGCTTCCGTATCGGAGTCAAGCACCGGCACGACGGCCTGGATGATGATCGGACCGGTGTCGGTGCCGGTATCGACAAAATGAACGGTGCACCCGGAAAAACGGACCCCGTATTCCAGGGCCTTGCGTTGCACGTGCAGCCCCGGAAATGCCGGCAGTAGGGCCGGGTGAATATTCATGATGCGATTGGGAAACGCCTCGACAAAGATCTCGGAGATGATCCGCATGAATCCGGCCAGGATCACCAGGTCGATTTCGGCATCCTGCAGGGCGCCCACTATCGTACGGTCGAATTCTTCGCGGCTGGCATAGCTGCGGTGATCGATGCAGAGCGCCGGGATGCCGGCCTTACGGGCCCGTTCCAGGGCGCCGGCGTCCTGATTGTTGCTGATGATCAAAACGATTTCGGCTGGCAGTGACCCGTCCTGGCAGCGATCGATGATCGCCTGCAGGTTGGTTCCACCGCCGGAAGCGAGGGCGCCGATACGCAGTTTTTTGCTCACGGGATCTCCTTGCTCAGACTAGGACGACGCCTTCTTGGTCGGCCCCGCACTTGGCAATTTCGCCGATCAGGAACGATTCTTCTTTGAGACCGGTCAGCCGGACCATGATGTCATCGGCTTCTTCTTCGGGAACCACGAGGGCCATGCCGATGCCGTAGTTGAAGGTGCGGTACATCTCGTTTTCGACGATGTTTCCGCCTTCACGAAGCAGTTCGAAAATAGGCAGTTTGGGCCAGCTGTTTTTCTCGATAACCGCATGGCAGTGGCGGGGCAGAACCCGGGGGATGTTCTCCGTGAGGCCGCCGCCGGTGATGTGGGCCATCCCCTTGATCTGGAAATCCCGCAGCAGGTTCAGGATGGTTTTGACATAAATTTTGGTCGGTGTCAGCAATTCGATGCCGAGCGGATTGTCCAGTTCCGGCAGGGTGCTGTCCACCGTCAGGCCCATTTTTTCGAAGAATACCTTGCGGGCCAGGGAGAAGCCGTTCGAATGCAGACCACTCGATCCGATGCCGACGATCTTGTCACCAACCGTAATACTGGAGCCGTCGATAATCCGACTGTTGTCAACCACCCCGACGGTGAAGCCTGCCAAGTCGTACTCGCCATCTCCGTACATGCCGGGCATCTCGGCGGTTTCACCGCCGATCAGGGCGCAGCCAGCCTGCACGCACCCTTCTGAAATTCCCTTGACGATTTCCGAAGCTTTTTCAGGAGAAAGCTTGCCGGTGGCCAGATAGTCGAGAAAGAACAGGGGCTCGGCCCCCTGAACCACGATGTCGTTGACGCACATGGCGACCAGGTCGATACCGACCGTGTCATGCTTGTCGGTCATGAAAGCCAGCTTCAGCTTGGTGCCGACGCCATCGGTTGAAGCGACCAGGGTCGGTTTCTTGTATTTCTCGGCATTTAAGGAAAAAAGGCCGCCGAAACCGCCGATGTCGGCCAGAACCTCCGGCCGGGAGGTTGCCTTGACCAGGGGTTTGATCATCTGTACGAAGCGGTTGCCGGCATCAATGTCGACTCCGGCGTCCTTGTAGGTCGTAGTGTCCTGCTTGTTCAATGGTTTGGCTCCTCATCTGGAAAAGTGGCTATTTTTTAAAACATTTCGCTCATATTTGTCAACGCCAAAGTCCCCGGCGGAGGTAATTCAAAAGGAATAATTTCTTTACAGACAAAAGGCCTGTATTTTATGATGCTAAGTCTTTATGGTCAGGAAGAGGGATGGCGATGAATCGGTCGCGCCCGCACTTTAGGCCTGATGTTCTCAGGAGGCTGTCCGACAATACAAGAGCCTGCTGCGAAACCGACTGATCGGGTCATGTCTCCGTATGTTTTCGACAAATAGCGGTGCTATTCACTCTCAAACCTACGAAAATCTGCCCTCGAACAGCCGATTTCTCGCTGCGGCACGTATTCTCGGACAGGCTCCTAGGAATTTTATGAGGCAAAAATCCGATTTGGTCAGCGATGCGGACAACAGTTTACATTATAGCATCCGTCTTATGGAAAAAAAGGACCTGGATGTGGTCGTTGGTGCTGAACGTCTCTGTTATCCTTATCCCTGGTCGGCAGAACTTTTCCAGCAGGAACTCGACAATCCGCTCTCTACGGTTGAACTGCTTTTTATTAATGAACAGCTGGCGGGCTATCTCTGTTCCTGGTTGGTCTGCGGGGAATTGCATATCCACAATGTCGCGACGCTGCCGCTGTTCCGCCGCCGCGGAGTTGCTGCCAGGTTGATGCGCCATGCGATGGCCCGTTGCCCTGTCGGAGAGCCGGAAAAGGTTTTTCTTGAGGTCAGGGCCGGCAATGCCGGTGCGATTGCCCTGTATCGATCGTTTGGCTTTGCCGATGTGATGGTGCGCAAGAACTACTATCCTGACGGCGAAGACGCCCTACTGATGGAACTGGATGTCAATGGATCCAAACCGCTTTCTTTATGCATTCAATGAAAGAATCACGACGCATGAACAATTTCAAAACCATCATACTCTCCAACCAGGAAATCTCTTCCGGCTATTACCGGATGCGGATCCTGGCTCCGGAATTCGGCCAGGGCGCACGCCCGGGGCAATTCATCATGTTCCGAGTGCAGACCTCGCTGCTTCCCTTGCTGCGGCGTCCGTTCGGTATTTTTCAGACCGGGTTTCTGCCGGCCGATTGCGACGGCCAGCCGCCCAAGGAATATCTGGAAATTCTGTATAAAGTCGTTGGTGGCGGCACGACCATCATGAGCGGGTTGCATGAGGGGGACCGGGTTGAAGTGCTCGGCCCGCTCGGGCGGGGGTTCGACATGGGCACCCCTGGAACTGAAAAGATCCTGGTCGGCGGCGGCATCGGTTTGGTGCCGCTTTACATGCTGGCCCGGGAACTGGTCAAGACCAGCAAGGTGCGTCTGCTGATGGGTGGTCGGCGGCGCGATGACATCATCGCGGTGACCGAGTTTGAGCGTCTCGGCGTCGAAACTTACGTCTCCACCGAAGATGGTAGCCTCGGCGAGGAAGGCCTGATCACCCAGGTGCTCGAACGCAAGCTGCAGAAATATCCTCAGGCCGACGTCTATGCCTGCGGCCCGATGCCGATGCTTGAGGCGGTTCAGCAGATCTGTGCGACGCACAAGGTGCCCTTGCAGGTCTCTCTCGAAGCGTTGATGGCCTGCGGGGTCGGGGCCTGTCTCGGCTGCGTGGTCAAGGGGGTCGGGCACACCGAGCAGAGTCCCCGCTACCTGTGTACCTGCAAGGAAGGTCCGGTATTCCGCGCTGAACAGCTCGATTGGCAGAAGATGGCACAGGAAGACGGCTACTGCGAGGGGTGCAAATCATGACCGGATGCGCAATGAAGACAGAGAAGAACGCCAAACGCCCGAACCTGGCCGTGGAAATTGCCGGGATCAAGTTGAAAAACCCGGTTATGCCGGCTTCAGGCACCTTCGGCTACGGTGAGGAATACGCCCCCTACATCGATCTGGAACAGCTTGGTGCCATCGTGACCAAGGGGCTGTCGCTGAATCCCAAGGCCGGCAACCCGACGCCGCGGATCGCCGAAACCGTCAGTGGCATGCTCAATGCCATCGGCCTGCAGAATGTCGGGGTAGACGATTTCATCAAGTACAAACTGCCGTTTCTGCGTGAAGTCAATACCCCGGTGATCGTCAACTTCTTCGGCAATACCCTCGAAGATTACGGTGAAGCTGCCAAACGGCTGGCCGATATCCCCGAGGTGGCCGGGCTTGAACTGAACATTTCCTGTCCCAACGTCAAGCAGGGGGGGATTGTGTTCGGCACCGATCCGAAAGCGGCTTCCGAAGTCGTCAACCTGGTGCGGAAAAACTCGAAAAAGCCGCTGATCGTCAAGCTGACCCCCAACGTGACCGACATAACCGTGGTCGCCAGGGCGGTAGAGGAAGCCGGGGCCGATGCGATCTGCTGCATCAATACCCTGACCGGCATGGCGGTGGACGTCAAGACCCGCAAACCGCGGCTGGCCAACACGACCGGCGGCCTGTCCGGCCCGGCTGTCCGCCCGGTGGCGGTGCGCATGGTGCATCAGGTGGTCCAGGCAGTCAAAGTTCCGGTGATCGGGGTCGGCGGCATCGTTTGCGCAATGGACGCCCTCGAATTCCTGATCGTCGGGGCCACGGCCGTACAGGTCGGAACCGCCAATTTCGTCGATCCCCGGGCGATGCTGAATGTCGTCGAAGGGATCGAAGCATTCTGCATCGAAGAGGGAATCTCCGACATCCGCGAACTGATCGGCAGCATTAAGCTGTGAGGGGTGAGGCGTGAAGAGAGAAGGGAGCCTTAGCCCTTTTACGCCTCCCCCCTTTCTCCCTACTCCTCACGGTCCCTATGGAAGTTATCACCACCCACGTCAATTCTGATTTTGATTGTCTGGGCGCCATGATTGCCGCCAAGAAGCTCTACCCGCAGGCCGAAATGGTTTTCGCCGGTGCCCAGGAGCGCAGCCTGCGGGCATTTTTTCTCAAGAGCGCGTTTTATGCTCACAATTTCAAGCGAGTTCGGGATATTGACCTCAATGCGGTCACCCGCCTGATTCTGGTCGATGTAAGACAGTCGTCCCGGATCGGTCCCTTTGCCGCCGCTGCCGAACGCGCTGGCGTCGAACTGCACATTTATGATCACCACCCCTTGGGTCCCGGCGATCTGAGGGGGGCAATTGAATATGTAGAGCCGGTGGGCGCAACAGTGACGGTCTTTGCGCATCTTTTCATGGAGCGGGGCATTGTTCCGACTCCCGAAGAGGCCACCATGATGATGCTCGGCCTCTACGAAGACACCGGCAGTCTCCTGTTCTCTTCGACCACGGCCAGGGATTTTCAGGCCGCGGCCTTTCTGCTGTCACACGGAGCCAACCTCAACACCGTTGCCGACTTTCTCACTCAAGAGCTGACTACCGATCAGGTTGCGTTGCTCAACGAACTGATCAATACCAGCACCATCCTCAATGTCAATGGGGTCAATGTGACCCTGGCGCACGCCTCGATCGATCATTTTGTCGGCGACCTGGCGGTTCTGGCCCACAAGCTCAAGGATATGGAAAGCCTCGACGCGCTGATCATCGCCGTACGCATGGAGGACCGCATCTTCGTCGTTGGCCGGTCACGCATCCCCGAAGTACCGATGGGTAAAATCCTCGCCGAACTCGGCGGGGGAGGGCATGCCTATGCCGCGTCGGCCACCGTTCGCGACATGACCCTGATCCAGGTGCTCGAGCGCTGCCCCGCTTTGCTTATGCATCACGTCAATCCCCGCTGGAAGGCCCGCCACCTGATGTCGGTGCCGGTCAAGACGATTTCCGACCTGGCGACCATCGGTGATGTCCGTCAGGTCCTCACTCGTTACGGAGTCAGCGCACTGCCGGTGGTCACCGCCGAAGGAATGGTTGTCGGGATCATTACCCGGCAGGTGGCTGAAAGGGCGGCTCATCATCAGCTGAGCGAGGTTTCCGTGCTGGAATACATGACCGGTGAGTTTCAAGTCGTGGCTCCGGACGCCCCGGCCGAACTGCTGAAAGAGTTGATCGTCGGCCATAACCAGCGGTTTGTTCCGGTCGTGGACAAGGGCGCGCTAGTCGGGGCGATCACCCGTACCGACCTGCTGCGGCACATGGTATCGGGGGTGCGTTCAGCGCCTATCACCCAGGTCGGCACCGAACCGGCGACCCATCGGGGAGGGCTCAAGCGCAGGCACATTCAGCGCCTGCTGCGGGATCAGCTCAGCGCCGAAATGCAGGACATTCTGAAACAGTGCGGAGAAGTCGGGGATGATCTGCAGGTTTCGCTTTTTGCTGTTGGTGGATTTGTCCGCGATCTGCTGCTGCGACAGGACAATCTCGACGTGGATATCGTGGTCGAGGGGGACGGTATTGCCTTTGCCCAGGAGTTCTCCCGCAGGCACGGCTGCCGGGTCCGGGCGCATCATAAATTCGGCACGGCCATCGTGATTTTCCCGCAGGGCTACAAGCTCGATGTTGTTTCGGCGCGCATGGAATACTACCTGGAGCCGGGCGCCCTGCCGACCGTGGAGCATTCATCCATCAAGCTTGATCTGTATCGGCGCGACTTCACCATCAACACCCTGGCGATCGCGCTCAATGGCAAGGAATACGGCGAACTGCTCGACTTCTTCGGCGGGCAGCGCGACCTGCACGACAAGGTGCTGCGGGTGCTGCACAACCTCAGCTTTGTCGAGGACCCGACCCGGGTTTTCCGTGCCATCCGCTTCGAACAGCGCTTGGGCTTCCACCTTGGTCCGCATACCAACAGCCTGCTGCGCAGCGCGGTGCAGATGGGTTTTTTGGATAAGGTCGGCGGCAGCCGGGTGTTCAACGAATTGGTGATTATTTTCAAGGAAGCCAATCCGCTGCCGGCGCTGTTCCGAATGGCGGAATTGGATTTGCTGCAATACATCCATCCGTCGCTCTCGCTCGATGAGCGCAAACGCCATATTTTCGAGGCGGCCAGCCAGGCCGTGCTCTGGTACGAGTTCCAGTACGCCCACGAGGATTTACAGCGCTGGCAGGTTTATCTTTTGTGCCTGTTCGCCGACGTCAAATATCCGGCGATCCAGGGGATCTGTAAGCGCCTTGACATCCCGGCCCGGTTCCAGGACCTCTTCCGCACCCAGCGCAGTCGTGCGCACCAGGTGCTTAGGCAGCTGGCCCGGCGACACGGGCGTGGCAATACGCCGAAGCCGAGCGAGCTGCACCACCTGTTGCATCCGTTTTCAGCGGAGGCTTTATTGTATATCATGGCTCGGATTGGCGAAGACGAGGTGCGTCGCTGGGTTTCCCATTTCGTGACCCATCTTCGTCCGGTCAAGCCTTTGGTGGATGGTCACGATCTCAAACGTCTGGGGATTCCACCGGGGCCGTGTTATAAAGAGATTCTCGATGCCCTGCTGACTGCCCGGTTGAACGGCAAGGTGGTGTCCTTCGAAGACGAAATAGCCCTGATCAACTTACGCTTTCTCTCCTCGGACAAAATGGGTTGATTGCGTTAGGAAAAAGCCTGGTCAAGGTCGGTCTGCTCTGGTTCAGTGTCTGATTTCCGGGGCGTCAATTCATTGACTTCCGGGGCTGTTTCTGATACAAAAGCATAGTACTTATGCGACTGGATTCATGGATTTATGGAACATATTCTGGCGAAAATATCCATCATGCTGGTCCCCGCGCTGCTGGCCATTACCCTGCATGAAGTGGCTCATGGCTACATTGCCGAGCGACTCGGTGACCCGACAGCCAGGCTTCTCGGCCGCCTGACGCTTAATCCGTTCAAGCATCTCGATCCGATCGGTACGGTGGCTTTGTTGTTTGTAGGATTTGGTTGGGCTCGCCCGGTACCGGTTAATTTCGGCAATCTGCGGCATCCTAAGAAAGACATGATCTGGGTGGCCCTGGCGGGTCCGTTGGTCAATTTCAGCCTGGCCATCCT
>JAQYWA010000034.1 GCA_030145265.1 Desulfuromonas sp.
GGCGACCCGATCGGGCTGGTTTGCATTGCCGCCCTGGAAGCCTTGGCCGAACTCGATACTGAGACGGCGTTCCCCCTGTTGATGGCATCACTGTATCACGAGGATGAAGAGGTTGTGAACGCGGCACTGCAGCAGTTGGTTGCCACTGGGCGGCGTGATTGGCTGGCGTCGATGACCGACGTCCTGCTCAACCATCAGCACTGGGAAGTTCGTCTGAATTACGCACGTGCCCTGGAGTCGCTTGATGAACCAGGATGCCTCAAGGCCATTGAAAATCGCCTGTTGGTCGAAGGCGAAGCCATGGTTCGCAAACAATTGGAAGCTATGCTGAACAATTTCAAAAGCCGGAGGGGGTAGGCGTAGATGCTTTTTCTTTCCCCCGAAATTGCCATGCAGGAAGAGGAGTTCCGCCAGATACGGGACCTCGTATATCAGCATAGCGGTCTTCATTTTAACCAGGACTCGAAATATCTTCTTGAGCGCCGCCTGGGTAAACGGCTGCAGTCGCTTCAATTGAAGAACTATAAGGACTATTATTACTATCTGCGCTACAACAAGAATAAGGATCAGGAATTCACTGAGGTCATCAATACACTGACCACCAATGAAACCTATTTTTTTCGCGAAGATTTCCAGCTAAAAACCTTTGCCAAGGAAATTCTCCCGGAAATGCGGGCGAAAAAAGAGAAAACAGGGGACAAGAAGATCCGCATCTGGAGTGCGGGATGTTCGAGTGGTGAAGAACCCTACACCATCGCTATGCTGATGCTCGACATGCCCATGTTTAACGACTGGCACATCGATATCATTGGGACGGACATCAGCCAGAAGGTCCTTCAGATTGCCCGCAAGGGTATTTACGGGCAATCATCGTTTCGCTCCACCGATCCTTTGTATCAAAAAAGGTTTTTTACTGAAGTTGATGGTAAATATCGCATTTGTGACCAAGTGAAAAACTTGGTTTCGATCAGTCATCTTAATCTGTTCGACCTGCCCAGGGTCGCCCTGCTCGGCAAGGTCGATATCATATTTTGTCGTAACGTGATTATCTACTTTGATTTGGCCGCCAAAAAGAAAGTCATCGAGAGCTTTTACAGTCGTCTGAAACCTGAAGGCTTTTTACTCCTCGGTCATTCCGAATCCCTGATGAACATATCCAATGCCTTTGAATTGAGGCATTTCCAGCATGATATGGTGTACCAGCGTCCGTCTCCGAGCCTGGGGGGGGGGAACCCATGACCAAGCGGATAAGGGTACTGGTCGTCGATGATTCGGCCTACAACCGCCGGACAATTATCAAGCTGCTGGAAACAATCCCTGGCGTTGTTATTGTTGGCTATGCCTGCAACGGAGAAGATGGCCTGCGTAAGTTTTTTGATCTTCAGCCGGATCTGGTTACTCTTGACCTGGAGATGCCTCGCCTGGACGGCTTTGCCTTTCTTCGCATCGTCATGCAAAATAGACCGACCCCAGTTATAATCGTATCGTCTCGAGCAGATGACGACAATGTATTCAAGGCCCTGGAATTTGGCGCGGTCGATTTTGTCGCCAAGCCAACCAGTAAAATTTCTCCCCAATTGGCCAATATCAGAGAGGATCTGGTTGCAAAAGTCGTTGAAGTCGCCGGTGCCGACATGGGTAAAATCATCAGGCGATCAACGGGCACCGGCAGATCTGAAAAAGCTGTTAAGAATTTAGAAAACATTCTGCGCCAACGAAGCGGAAAACATATCAGCCAGGTAGTCATCGGGGCTTCGACCGGTGGCCCTCCGGCACTGCAGGCCGTGCTTTCCGCGATTGATTCTCCGCTCCCCATCGGAATTGCCATCTCGCAACACATGCCGCCGGTTTTCACCAAGGCTTTTGCCGATCGCCTGAATAAATTCTGCGCCCTTCAGGTCAAGGAAGCCGAGTCTGGAGATCTCATGATTCCAGGTCGGGTGCTGATTTCTCCCGGGGGTAAAAACCTGTCGTTTCAAAAGGGTGACACTGGGGTTTCAGTTATTGTAAGCGACCCCGCAGAATCACAACGGTATACGCCCTCGGTGGACGTGATGTTCAAATCTGCCAGCGAGGTGTTCAAGTCGAATCTTCTGGGTGTTGTCTTAACCGGCATGGGTAACGACGGAGCCAAAGGGGTTGTGCATATCAAAGAGCAAGGCGGGCAGGTTCTTGCCGAAAGCGAGGAAACCAGCGTCGTGTTTGGTATGCCGAAAGAGGCTATTGCCACGGGAAAAATTGACAAAACCCTGCCTCTGTCACGGATTGCCGCAGAAATAATGAGTCGTTGTGGATTTTAACGGATTGATGGAATCGCTAATCTTTTATTTTTCAGGAGCAGTCTGAATGTCTGAGCTCAACGAAGATAAAAATTCAGCCAAGCGCGCTGAGGAATTTCTTCAGGTTTTCAAAAAGGGGGCTGAATTCACCCAGGAACTGTTGAAGGAAAATGAGCGACTGAGATATCAGTTGTTGAGAGTGAAAGAACTACCGGACGGAAACGGGGCAGAGTCGGTCGCTGCGCCCAAGCTGGCTCTACTGCAAAAAAAGATCAAGGAACTCGAAGAGGAAAAACAAGAGATTCTCGATCGGGTCAAGGAGGTCGAGGAAGAAAATTTTGATTTTGCCAACCGCTATGTTGTTATCGAATCCGAGAACAACATGTTGGCCAACCTTTACATCGCTTCATACCAGTTGCATTCAACCTTGGACTTTCGCGAAGTTCTGCAGGTAATCACCGAAATCATCATTAACCTGATTGGTGCTGAAGAGTTCGCCATTCTTCTTCTCGATGAAAAAGTAGGTCAGTTTCAGACCGTTGCACAAGAAGGCATCGAGCTGGAACGTCTTCCCACGATTGAATTGGGCAAAGGCATCATCGGAAGTGTGGGCGACACTGGAGAAAGCTACTTCGTCGACGATTTGGAATCCTACTCCCTTGACTATGATCATCCGATGGTCTGCATCCCACTTAAAATCAAGGAGCACGTCATCGGCGTCATCGTCATTTACAAGCTGCTTGAGCAGAAAAGTCGGTTCGCCGATGTTGACTATGAACTGTTCACGCTGCTGGCCGGACATGCCGCAACGGCAATCTTCTCATCTCGTCTTTACTCCGATTCAGAGAGGAAGCTTTCGACAATCCAGGGGTTTATTGATCTGCTCACCAAGTAGATTGTAGAAAGGGATGATTGCGGTGGATACTAAAAAAATTCTCGTAGTTGATGATTCTCCAACCATGCGCCAGTTGCTTGTGTTTGCCCTGAAGCGGTTGCGTGGGGTGGTTATTTCCGAAGCATCGAATGGCGTTGAAGGTTTGAAAAAACTGACCAGCGATAAATATGACCTTATCTTCACCGATATCAACATGCCGGTTATGGATGGGCTGAAACTGGTCAGTCTGGTGCGCAAGGATACGAACCAGAAGTCAATTCCTATCGTTGTGATTACCACCGAGGGGGCAGAAGAGGATCGCAATCGCGCTTTTGCCTTGGGAGCTACTGAATATATCACCAAGCCTGTTCAATCGACTCAAGTTTTGAGCGCTGCTAGGCGACTGCTTGAAATAAAATAATTTCAAATATCTGGCGGTATGGTCTGTTTAGATGTAAATTTATGCGCTGCAGGGTTGACAATTCCCGTAGGGGTTATGTTAAATAGTGCATTCTGCAAATTGCCAGACCAAATCGATAGGTATAACTTAGGAGGCTCTTTTGTCTAAAGAAGAAGCAATTGAAGTAGAAGGGGCGGTCATAGAACCCCTTCCCAACGCCATGTTTCGGGTGAAACTGGATAATGGTCATGTCGTTCTGGCCCATATTTCCGGTAAAATGCGCAAGTTTTATATCCGCATTCTGCCAGGCGACCGCGTCACGGTAGAACTTTCTCCCTACGATCTGACCCGTGGGCGGATAACCTACCGCGAAAAATGATCTAGGTTTCCATTCCAGCCAGGTTGTCTCCTTTCAGTCGTTCGCGCCGAGAGCGCGTTTGTCCGCTGGGACGGCATCCTGGCAGTTATTCTGATTTGTGACGACATACCGGCAACTGCCGGTATTCATGTTTATGACCAGTAGCCGAGAGGCTGCGGAGGATGTATGCAAGATCGTTATGACGCCGGCGCCATTGAGCAGAAATGGCAGCAGTTCTGGGAACAGAACAAATCGTTCAAGGCCGCCGAAGCCCCCGACAAGAAAAAATATTACCTTCTTGAGATGTTCCCTTATCCGTCAGGGCGGATTCACATGGGGCACGTCCGCAACTATTCCATCGGCGACGTCATGGCTCGCTTCAAGCGCTTGCAGGGGTACAACGTGCTGCATCCGATGGGCTGGGACGCTTTCGGCATGCCGGCGGAAAACGCGGCCATCAAGCACGGGACCCCTCCGGCCAAATGGACCTATGAGAACATTGCCAGCATGAAGGTCCAGTTGAAAAAAATGGGGCTTTCCTACGACTGGGACCGGGAGCTGGCCACCTGCAACGCCGACTATTACCGCTGGGAACAATTGATTTTCCTGCGTATGCTCGAAAAGGGGCTGGCTTACAAGAAACGCTCTTCGGTTAACTGGTGTCCGGACTGTCAAACCGTTCTTGCCAATGAGCAGGTTGAAGATGGCTGTTGCTGGCGCTGTGACAGTGAGGTGGTGCCGAAAGAACTCGAACAATGGTTCTTCCGCATAACCAACTATGCCCAGGAACTGCTGGACGAAACCAATAACCTTTCCGGATGGCCTGAACCGGTGCTGATGATGCAACGCAACTGGATTGGCCGCAGCACCGGGTGTGAAATCAATTTTCCGATTGATGGGGTCGACAAAAGCATCGCCGTCTTTACCACCCGTCAGGATACCCTTTACGGTGCCACCTTTATGAGCTTGGCTCCTGAGCATCCCATGGCTCTCGAACTGGCCAGCTCCGAGCAGCGGTCCGCTGTTGTGGCATTTATTGCCAAGGTGAAGAAGCAGGACAAGATCAAGCGCACCAGCGACGACCAGGAAAAGGAAGGGGTCTTTACAGGTTCCTATTGCCTGAATCCTGTGACTGGTACCCGGATGCCGATCTTCTTGGCCAACTTTGTGCTGATGGATTACGGTACCGGTGCGGTTATGGCGGTGCCGACCCACGATCAGCGCGATTTCGAATTTGCGCACAAATATCAGCTTCCCCTGGTGGTTGTCATTCAGCCCGAAGGTGAAAATCTCGACCCGAAGACTATGGCAGAGGCCTGGACCGGCCCGGGAACCATGGTTAATTCTGCTGAATTCAATGGGTTGCCAAATGAAGAGGCCAAGGAGAAGATTGCCGAATCGCTGGCCAACAAGGGGCTCGGCGACAAGACCGTCAACTATCGCCTGCGTGACTGGGGGGTTTCCCGTCAGCGTTACTGGGGAACGCCGATCCCTGTGATCTACTGCGACTCTTGCGGGACGGTGCCGGTGCCCGAAAAAGACCTCCCGGTAGTGCTGCCGACCGATGTTGAACTTACTGGGGAGGGTGGGAGTCCGCTGGCTCAGCGCGATGACTTTGTCAACACCAGCTGCCCGACCTGTGGCGCTGCTGCCCGCCGTGAAACCGACACCTTTGATACTTTTGTCGAAAGTTCCTGGTACTACTTCCGCTACGCCTGCCCGGGATACACGGAAGGGCCGGTCGATGCTGATGCAGTCAACTACTGGCTTCCTGTCGACCAGTATATCGGCGGCGTTGAACACGCCGTCATGCATCTGCTGTATGCTCGCTTCTTCACCAAAGTGATGCGCGATCTGGGAATGATGTCACTTGACGAACCGTTCACCAATCTCCTGACCCAGGGGATGGTCTGCATGGAAACCCGTTCCTGCCCAGAGCATGGCTGGCTTTATCCGGAAGAGGTGATCGACGACAAGTGCAGTCGCTGCAATGCGGAATCTGTAGTTGGTCGCAACGAAAAGATGAGCAAGTCGAAGAAGAACGTCATCGACCCCGACCATTTGATCAAACGTTATGGTGCCGACACGGCCCGCCTCTTTTCTCTGTTCGCCGCTCCGCCCGAAAAAGACCTCGAGTGGAACGAACAGGGGGTCGAAGGCTGTTACCGCTTTATCAACCGGGTCTGGCGTGCGGTCCATGACAACCTTGAGCTGGTGCAGGGGGTCGCGACGGCTGAATCGGCTGAAGGCGATGCCCGTGATTTGCGCCGAATCGCTCATCGCACCATAAAGAAGGTCACCGAAGACATTGATGGCCGATTCCATTTCAATACCGCCATCTCTTCGGTGATGGAACTGGTCAATGCCATATACACCTTTGAGCCGAAGCGGGAGCATCCTGCGGTTCTGCGTGAAGCCCTGGAAACCACCGTTCGCCTGCTTACCCCCTTTGTTCCTCATGTGGCTGAGGAGTTGTGGAGCTGCCTCGGGTACGAGCAGGACATCGAATCCTGCGGTTGGCCGGTATGGGATCCGGCAGCTCTGGTCGAAGACGAAATTTCCATTGTTGTTCAAGTCAATGGCAAGGTCCGGGGGAAGGTGGTTGTCGCCGCCGATGCTGTTGAAGACGTCATTCGCGAATCGGCGTTGGCCGAGACCAATGTGTCCCGATTCATTGCTGATAAAACCGTACGCAAGGTGATCATCGTTCCCGGACGTTTGGTCAATATCGTGGTGTCCTGATGAAATACTTCCTGATCTTGTTGTTGATCCCACTAACGCTGCTCGGCTGTGGTTACACTCCCGTTGCCTTGGGGCCCGGCATCGGAGTGAAGACACTGTTCATCGAGCCCATGGACAATCGTACGGCAGAACCGTTTCTTGACAGGCTGGTAACCAATAGTCTGATAGAGCGTTTCGGTCGGGACAGCCGTCTCACCCTGGTGAAAAATAGAAATATTGCTGAAGCCATCTTGGCTGGCAGCGTCAACTCGTACAGTCGCAGTTCGGTTTCCTATGACAAGAAAGACAAGATTCGCGAGTACCGTTCAATCATGACGGTCAATGCGTCCCTTCGGCGTGTGGCAGACAATAAAATCCTCTGGAAGGACAATGTCTCATGGACCGAAGAGTCGATGAATAGAAGTGACAGGTCTAAGCAGGAAGATAACGAAACCGCCGCTATTCAAAAAATCACTGAGCGGTTGGCTGAGCAGCTTTATAATCGCCTGCAGGAAAATTTTTAGATTTCACCACGAGATGACATGACTGTTGCTGAACTCTCCAGGGCCATTGACCAGAAGGAGTTTCCGAACCTTCTCTTTCTTTATGGCGAGGAAACATACCTTCTCGAAAAAAGCCTGCGTCAGCTGCTTGACGCGGTTTTGGCCGTCGCCGATCGCGACTTTAATTTTGATAATTTTTCCGCAAGGGATGTCCGGGCTGACACCATCCTCGACCAGGCCCGGACATTCCCGGTTTTTGCTTCCCACCGCTTAATTCTGATCAAGGACGCCCAGCATCTGTCGAGCGACAGTATGGAGGGACTGCTCCCGTACCTGAAGGATCCGTCACCTGAAACCATACTGGTCTTTGTCAGCGACAAAATTGATGGTCGCCGTAAATTCTTTCAAGATTTTAAAAAATGCGGAACCCTGGTCGAGTTCAAAAAACTTTACGACAACCAGGTTCCTGCGTTTATTCGCGAGCAGGCAAGGTCTGGTGGGCGATCGTTCACTGAAGACGCACTTGCCTTGTTTTGTCGAAGGGTGGGAAGCAATCTGCAGGAAATACAGGGCGAGTTAACCAAGCTGTTTGCCTACATCGGAGATAAGACCCTGGTCGACGTCGCCGATGTTACCGCGATTGTCTCGGATACCCGGGTTGACAGCGTTTTTGAATTGACCGATGCGCTCGGCATGAGGAAGGCCCAGAATGCGCAACGGTTTTTAGTGCGTATTCTGGAGGAGGGGTCAGCTCCGTTGCTGGTCCTGTCGATGATTGTTCGGCATTTTCGGCAACTCTGGAAAATTCATGAATTAGTGGGATTGAAAACCCCGGAAAAAGATATCCCTCGTCAGGTCGGAATCAACCCGTATTTTCTCAAGGGTTTGCTGAATCAGGCGGGCAGGTTTTCACACCACCATTACCAGGATCTTTTTGAGCGGTTTCTTGAGGCCGATCTGGCCCTGAAGTCGAGTGGCGCCCATCCTTCAGCGATTCTCGGGAGTCTGGTTTCAGAAATTGCTTCACCGGCATCGTCCCTGACGAGAGGGCAATAAAAAAGGAGGCCGTCCGGCCTCCTTTTTTAACGTTATGTGCTTCTTTTTACAGGGAACCCACCAGCTTGGACAGCCGGGAAATTTTACGGCTGGCGGTTGCCTTATGAATGACCCCCTTGGTGGCAGCCTTGTCAATGTAAGGTACCGCCCGTTCCAAGGCAACTTTGGCCGCATCGTTGTCGCCGGCGGCAATCGCCTCACGAACCTGTTTTACGTAGGTGCGCATGGTTGAACGGATGTGAGTGTTACGGGCGGTGCGAACCACGCTTTGCTTGTTTCTCTTCAGGGCTGATTTGTGATTTGCCAAAGTTTTATCCTCCAGTTGAGTTGTTTTTTAGAAAATGTTGACCGTTTTATATCATTGGGAAAACCGTCAGTCAAGTTAAAAAAATTCCAATCATAATGGAATTGCCGTTTAACATCAGCACCTTAAGGCGCGATCCTGTTGAATTAATATAAAATAATCCATTTTACGGGTAGTTACACATGCCGGGCCGATGAAGAAGCTAATCTCTTGTGATCGATGCTGTCGGACAAATATGTGTAACGGGTTGATGCAAACATGTCTGAGAAGACCAACATAACCAGGGCAACAGGGATACTGGGGATTGCCACTTCACTGAGCCGGGTTGCCGGGCTGATCCGTGACATTGTCATTGCCGCCTTGTTTGGGGCTGGATTCGGTACGGACGCTTTTTTCATGGCTTTCACGATTCCAAACCTGCTGCGGCGTTTTTTTGCCGAGGGGTCGCTTACCGCAGCCTTTGTGCCGACGTATTCCGACGTTTATCACAACCAGGGGCGGGGTGAGGCTCGAGTCGTGGCGAATATCTGCCTGACTCTGCTGGTTCTGGTTATGGCTTTCGTGGTTTTGTTTGGGATCTGGGGTTCGCCCTTGGTTGTCAAGGGCATCGGGTTCGGATTTGGGGCTGTTGAGGGTAAGCTGGCTTTGACCGATTTTCTCAACCGGATCATGTTCCCTTATATTTTTTTCGTCAGTCTGCTGGCTCTGATGACCGGGGTGCTCAATGTCATGGGACACTATTTCGTCCCTGCGGTTTCCCCTTTGTTACTCAACCTGAGCATGATTTGCTGTGCTCTGTTTCTGCGGTCCCGGTTTAATGTCAGCATAACCGCTCTGGCTGTCGGTGTTTTGCTTGGCGGGGCTCTGCAGGTGCTCATTCAGATTCCGGTACTCCGTCAGCAGGGCTTTCGGCTGCAACCGAATTTTCATTTTTCACATCCTAAGGTTAAAAGGATTGTGTGGTTGATGTTGCCGGGCATTGCCGGTGTTGCAATTTACCAGATCAATGTTGTGGTGACCCGCCTGCTTGCTTCTTTCTTGTCGGAGGGGAGTGTCTCTTATCTCTATTACGGCCAGCGCCTGTTTGAGTTTCCCCAGGGGATTTTCGTAGTTTCCCTGGCCCAGGCGGTGCTCCCATCAATGAGCCGTCAGGTGGCCAGCGGAGACGACAAGGGATTTCGTGAATCACTCCATTACGCGCTGATCCTTATTGCCCTGGTCACCATCCCCGCATCGGTCGGGCTGGTCCTGTGCGCCGAACCCATTTTCAGTCTTTTTTTCATGAAGGGCGCGTTCTCCTTCGCCGACGTACACCAGACGGCCATAGCCCTAGCCGCTTTCGCGCCCGGCTTGTTCTTCGTTGGCGTCAGTCGAGTGGTGGTGCCGGCTTTTTATGCGCAGATGGACACACGGACTCCCGTATGGATTTCCTTCTGGACTCTCCTTGTTAATGTTTCGCTGGGCTTGGTTCTTATGCGTCCTTTTGGGCATACTGGCCTGGCTATGGCCCTGACCTTGTCCACTATTTTTAACAGTCTAGTGCTGACCATGGCCCTGCGTAAAAAAATGGGCCGACTGGGTCTCGCTTCTGTGATGTCGGCCCTGGCCAGGATTATCCCGTCCGCAGCCATTATGGCGGCTGTAGTCTGGTTCCTTCTGGATTTTGGACCATGGCAGGCCGTTGGACAAGGATGGTACAAGGGGGGGGTGTTGTCTGCTGCAATCATGGCAGGTATTGTTGTTTACGGTCTCTGCTGTTATCTGTTGAAAGTTCCTCAGGCCGATCAGGTTGCGGCCCTGCTGAAAAAGAAAGTCCTGCGACGATGAGCCTTGAAGGTTACGGGTATTGCCTACTGTCGACACCGATAGGCTGGGTCGGTGTCGTTGCCTCTGAAAAGCGGGTCATTGAGGTCGTTATTGGCTCCAGCCATGATGACCTTTCAGGTGTTATTCGTTGCAAATACCCGATGGCGCTACGGGATGATGAGGGCATGGCGGCAAAGGCCTGCTTGCAGCTGGATGAATACTTCAGGGGGACGCGCAGAAATTTTGATCTGAATGTTGATCTGTCGGGTCGTACGAATTTCGCCGTGTCAATATTGCAGCATCTGGCCCGGGTGCCTTTCGGAGAAATCCTGACCTATGGAGAACTGGCCAGTCGCGCCGGTTTTCCTGGCAGGGCCCGGGCGGTAGGGCAGGTCATGGCGACCAATCGGCACCCTTTGATACTCCCGTGCCACCGGGTCATCGGCAGTGGTGGTCGCTTGACAGGATATTCAGGCGGGAATGGCATTAAGACCAAACAGTGGCTACTCAATTTTGAAAACAACGCCCTGATGAAAATTATATGATGGCGCCGTAAAAGTGCTTGACATTGTTCGGACCTTTTTGTTAAGAATACTGCGTTTACGGTTGTAGGCACGTAGCTCAGTGGGAGAGCACTACCCTGACACGGTAGGGGTCGACGGTTCAATCCCGTCCGTGCCTACCAAATTCACGACAACCGATTATACCGATAGAGGCATCCCTGGATGCCTCTTTTCATTCGCGGAGACCTTGATGAGCCAGGTTCGTATAGAGCTGCCGGATGGTTCAGCTAAAGAGTTTGAACGAGGGAGCACCCCTCTGGACGTGGCCAGGTCAATTGGTGAAGGTCTGGCACGTCAGTCCGTGGCGGCCCGCCTTAACGGGCAAGACGTCGATCTTTCCGTATCGATTGTCGAAGACTGCCGCATCGAGTTGATCACCCTGAATTCGCCCG
>JAQYWA010000407.1 GCA_030145265.1 Desulfuromonas sp.
CGATGGCCACCGAGACACTGAGACCGCCGCGCAGGCTGCCGAACTCATAGCCCTGGCGGGCATGGCATTTGATGCAGTCGGCAGTGGTTATCAGGGGCCGCATCAGACGCAGGACCTCACCCATTTCGCCCGCAACGACACCGGCAACTTCGTCTTCTCCGCTTACAATCCGCTCGAGAGCCGCGCGCTCCCAGGGATCGGGCGCGTTGGCCGGGTTGATCGGCTGCAAGCTGGTAATGCGCCCGGAAAGCCCGAGAAAACTCTGCTCCAACTGAAACACCTCCCGCAGCATGTAAACTGGATTGACCATGGTCAGCACGCGCCCCGATGGGGTCACCACGTCACGTTCAGGGACATCTGCAAGGTAGGGATTGGGGGGGGTGGTCGGGCTCATTTCGACGTAGACGCCGCCGTGGCGAGCATTCCAGTGTCGGTAGACAATCATCTTTTCTGCCATGGCCCGGGCCTGCACCCTGGCCAGGTCCAGCGTCTCCTGCTCCTCCCGCTGGAAATTCCAGACCAGTCCGAACGCAGCGATCAGGCTCCAGAGCAAAGCCAGAACAACACAACCGATCTTCAACATCCGTGTAGCGCTGGGGAATACAGCGAACATGGCCATCCCGTAAGCCCCCTCACCCGATTGATAAGCCGGTGACTTCCGCAAAAAAATCTATTGAGCCCCGGCTTCAAGGGGATTGAAACAACACGGGCGGAAGGGATCCTTCCGCCCGTGCCTCTCTTGTCAGTAGGGTTTGGTGTTGAAGCGCTTCTGCACGCCGAAGGGATCTTCGATGACCTGGTCAGGCTGGAACTGCACCTTGGTCTTGCCGCGATCGCTCAGGTACTTCTCCAGCTCGAGATCGATCTCGGCGGGCACGTCGACATCAGCTTTGGCCAGGGCCTGGCGCAGCAGACCTTCGGCCTTGGTGGCAAAGGCGGTCGAATCGCTCAAAACCCGGGCGGCCTCAGGCGGATTGTGGAAACCGGCCGAGTTTTCGGCGCCGATGAAGATCAGACGGAAGAAGGCGTCGAAGTAGAAGTCCTTGGCCTGGTCATACAGGGCCTGGTCGATAACCTTCCCTTCTTCCTGAGCCTTGTGGGCCAGTTCGAAGAGCTTGGCGGTGGTCGCGGTGGCGTAGCCGGCGCGAATGTTCATCGACACGGTGCGATCCTGAATGTTGTAGACCCGCTGACGCAGCCACTCGGGACCTTCGGCATGGCACTGCTGGCAGGCCTTGAGGTCGGCTTTGAGCGGGCTGGTCACCCGGTGGTCGGAGACCTTGACCGAACCGACCTTGGTGTAAGGCATGTGGCAGTCGGCGCAGGACGCCCCGGCCGTCCAGTGAACGCTGTCGTTACTGAAAAGTTCGAATTCGGGATGCCGGATGAAGGGTAAACGGAAGCCGGTGACGCTCTGCTTCCACTCCTTGATGGTATCGTCGCTGCGGAACTGGGCGATGATGTCTTCGATGGCGATTTTGCCGAATTTGCTGTTCTGCCAGGGGAAGTAGATACCGACCGACTTTTTGTTCTCATCCTTCTTGATGTTGTAGGTCACGTGGCACTGGGCACAGACCAGGGTGCGCATCTCCTGGGTAGTGAGCTTGGCGGGGTCCTTGCCCAGCGCCTGCAGCCCCTTGACCAGGGTGAACTCGCGGGACAGTTTGAGAGCCATGTTCTTGTTGTCGTGACAATCGACGCAGGCTACGCCCAGCTCACGGTGCTGTTCGGGAACGGTGCCGAGCACCTCCCGCAAGGGTTGCTTGTAATAATCGACGCCCATTTCCTTTTCGAGCTTGGGCGCATAGGGGGTTTTGCAGGTCAGGCAGACACCGCCGGCGCCGATGCGCGAGGCGTCGATCTCGAGCTGATCCTTGAGCATGAAGGCGTGGCCGCGCGGCTCGTTGTAGGCGACCCCGAAGCCCCAGCCGTTGAACAGCAGCGCCAGGTAGGGGTACTCGGAAAGCTTGTCCCAGGTCACCCGGTCGCTATCCCAGCCCTGACGGTACTTGCTCTTGCCGGTCGGCATCGGTTCTTCAGTCATTTTCCACAGGTCGTAATGGACCGGGTAGGCCTTGCCCCAGGCTGCCGGATCCATCTCGCCATCGGCAATCGTGACCGGACGGACCACTTCGGTCTTCTCCGGCTGGCAACCGGCCAT
>JAQYWA010000408.1 GCA_030145265.1 Desulfuromonas sp.
GGACAACCTTGAGTTTATTTTTTCAGCACGTTAGTTCAAAACCATGGACTTTAGCCCAAAACTTTCAGGCCCGCAGAACCTAATACACGTTCAGCGCAGAATGGTTTATTCGAACTGTGAGCGGAATTCGGTCATTTCCTGCCTCAGCGCATCGAGATCTGCGCGCAATGCGGCAACTTCAGCCTCCAGGGCGGCAATCCGCTCATTTTCGGCCCGCACCTTCAGGGTGGCGGCTTCAGACGGCGGAGCGGCGGCCTCCTCGCTGAGATCCGGCAGCCCGGCCAGCAACTGCATGTGCCGGCATTCCTTGCGTCCCGGCTGGCGCGGGAGCTGCACCACCAGCGGCACCTCCCGCTCGGCCAGGGTCTTCAGAATAGCCTCGACCTCTTCGAGGCTGCTGAGTGAATGCATGCGGTCGGCCCGGCCGCGGATCTCGCCGACGGTCTGCGGCCCACGCAGCATCAGCTCGGCCATAACCGCCAGCTCTTCCGGCTCGAGGTGCAGCTTCTCCATCAGCGAATGCCGATAGCGGGGCACCCGGCCCCCTTCGCCGGCCTGCATGGCCAGTCCGTGATGACGCAGACGGTCGAGAGCCCGGACCACGTCGGTTTCATCCAAAGCCACCACCGGGTCGCGATTCGACTTCTGGTTGCAGGCATTGGTAAGGGCATTGAGGGTAAGCGGGTAATACTCGGGGGTGGTCATCTCTTTTTCGATAAAACAGCCGAGCACTCTTACCTCGTTGTCGCTGAGCAGAATATTCATTTGGGCCTCCGAGGGTCAACAGAACCCAGAAAGATAGATAGATATAATGAGAATTGCCGCGCAGAATAGCATGACGACCCCTGCGACAAAAGAGTTATTAACCAATCCCAACGTATGAGAGTAACGCAGCGGCAGTCCGAGGAACAGCCAGGCGATCGGACATCAGGCAGCTCCCGCGGATCCGGGTAAAACCGGGAGGGTGGCACTTTGGGCCAGCAACCGGTCGAGCTGATTGGCAAAGGCCTGCCGGTCGCCCTTGCTGAAGGCCGCCGGGCCGCCGGTCTCAATGCCGGAGCCGCGCAACTGGTCGAGCAGGTCCCGTACCACCAGACGCTCCCGGATATTGTCCTCGGTGTAGAGTTCGCCCCGCGGGTTGAGGGCCTGGCCGCCCTTCTCCACCACTTCGGCAGCCAGCGGGATATCGGCCGTCACCACCAGGTCGCCCGGTTGCAGGAGGCGGACAATTTCGTTGTCGGCCACGTCAAAACCGGCCGCCACATGGATGGTCCGTATGTATTTGGACGGCGGTATCTGCAACGGCTGGTTGGCGACCAGGGTCAGTTGCGTCCGGGTTCGCGCGGAGGCCCGGTAGAGTATATCTTTGATGACTTTTGGACAGGCATCGGCATCGACCCATATCTGCATGGCGTATTTCTCTCCTGAGACGAAACCGGGCCGAAAAATGCGTTCGGCCCGGCTCGGTTCGGCTAAAGCTTGAAGTTAATTACTGCGTATTGAATTCCGCAACCCAGCGGTCGAGCTTCTCCATCGCCGCGTCGCGAGTCTGGTAGGATATCTCCGGCAGTTCGCCGCCCCAGGCCTTTTCGGCTTGGCTAAATCCGTCTTCGATCCCCTTGCGGATGGCGTCGATGCGGGTCGGGTCGTTGCCGGCGATGCCGATAGCGAACTGCACGATGCGATCCGAGGTCTTTTCAACGCCGAAATAGCCGCCTTCGGCGATCAGGGTCTGAGCCTCTTCGGGAGTCAACCGTTCAAGGTCGATATCGCCGCTCTCGGTGGCGATACGGGAGGCGACCCCCTGCTCCTGAAGGGTGCGGGCGACCAGGTCGCGCAACAGGGCAAAGGTCGAACCGGCGGCAACATTCTTCACTACGGTATCGTAGCCAATCCCCTCGGGCTGTTACACCCGGTCGCCGGCCTGGCTTTTCCCCGCTGCTTTCGGTTGCCTTGCTTGCTGTTCCTGACGCGACAACTCGAGCAATCGCTTCGCTTCGGCCTGGAACTGCTCTAGAGGTCTCCCCCCGATATTCTTCAACATGTTCGTCTCCTTCCCGAAAATAACTGCCACCGTTGTTTTAGATTAAAGAATAACAGAATGCTCGAAAAAAATCAGTCGTCCCTCGGACCACCTCGATGCTTCTTGATGTCGCT
>JAQYWA010000409.1 GCA_030145265.1 Desulfuromonas sp.
TTCAGGTCCCCCTGCATGATGGCATCGAGCCGATACAGGGTCAGGCCGATACGGTGATCGGTACAACGCCCCTGGGGAAAGTTATAGGTGCGGATGCGCCCGCTGCGATCACCGCTGCCGACTTGACTCTTGCGATCGGCAGCCTGCAAAGCCTGCTGTTCAGAAACCATGGCGTCGAGGATTTTCGACTGCAGCACCTTCATCGCCTTGGCCTTGTTCTTATGCTGCGACTTCTCATCCTGACAGGTGACCACCACCCCGGACGGGAGGTGGGTGATCCGCACCGCCGACTCAGTCTTGTTGACGTGCTGGCCGCCGGCCCCGGACGCGCGATACACATCGATGCGCAGGTCGGTGGGATTGATATCCACATCGACATCTTCGGCCTCGGGCAGCACCGCCACCGTGCAGGCCGAGGTGTGAATCCGCCCCTGGGCCTCAGTTTCCGGCACCCGCTGCACCCGATGGGTGCCGCTTTCAAACTTGAGCCGCGAATAGACCCGGTCGCCACTGATCATGGCGATGACTTCCTTGAAGCCGCCGGCTTCGGACTCAGCGGCACTCATAATCTCGACCCGCCAGCGCCGCCCTTCGGCATAACGGGAATACATGCGGAACAGATCGCCGGCGAACAGGGCAGCCTCGTCGCCGCCGGTCCCAGCCCGTACCTCGAGGATGACGTTCTTGCTGTCGTTGGGATCCTTGGGCAGCAGCAGGACCGTAAGTTCCTGGGCAAGAGACTCCTTGCGCTCCTCCAACTCGGGGAGCTCGGCCTTGGCCATCGCCTTCAGTTCGTCGTCATTCTCCCGCAGCAATTCGCGGTTCCCTTCGATGTCATCGCAGACTTTGCAGTACTTGCCATAGGTCTCGACGATCTCGGCCAGCTCCGCGTGCTCTTTGGTCAGAGCGCGAAATTTCTCCTGGTTGGAAATCAACGAAGGGTCAGACATCAGCCCCTCGATTTCGCGAAAACGATCTACAACTTCTTCCAGCTTGGTGAACATAGATATATGTTTCCAGGGTAGGGGCAAGGCATGCCTTGCCCGGGCGACGCATGCGGCGCCCCTACGATAATTCTTTGAATTCCTTGCGGACTTCGGCTATCGCCCCGCAGGTCATGGCACCTTCAGGGCACGCGCCCTGCAGACAGCCCGGCCCGGCATCAGCAAAAAGCAGCGGCGAGGCCCGACGAACCAGCCTAAGCATTTCGGTCGCCATAGCGCGGATCTCCCATTGGGCCCGACGACAGCAACGCAGGTTGAAGAAATGCAGCAGCTCCCGGGCATTCATGGTCATCACCAGCTTGGTTTCGGCCGCGTTGGGGAGGACAAAACGGGCATCCTCGGCCGGCACGCCGGCGTCGAGCAGCTCCCGATAGACCCGATGCGCCTCATCAAGAAAGCCGTTGAAGCGCTCGAGCAGTTCGGGTCGGGCGGAAATCGACTCGGGCACAACCGCGGCGAACTGCGTCTTATGCGAGACGTAACGCTGGCTTTGCTGGGAAAATGAGGCGATCCGGTGGCGGACCAACTGATGCGAACAGGCGCGACTGATCCCCTCGATACCAAAGGTGAAGGCAACGTGCTCGAGAACGGAGAAATGCCCGAGAGACAGAATCTTGGCGAGCAGCGTCGCACGCTCCTCGCCCCCCTGCTCCAGCAGACGGTCGATTGAGGATGAGGAATAGCAGAGCCGGGCGGCGGCGGCAGCCACCTTGTCAGGCTCAGGAGTATGGGTCAGCAACTGAACCAGCAAAGCCATTTAGAGCAGCGCCCCCTTAGGTGAAGAAAAAACGCAGAAACCCGCCGCATCCAGCAAGATGCGGCGGGAGAAGCAGATGACCGCGTATGCGTACCGTTAAAAAAAGAGACGGCCGACGGGCCGTCTCCTGAACTTACTATTCCGCCGACGGCTTACCGTACTTTCTGTTGAAGCGCTCGATACGTCCAGCAGTATCCATCAGCTTCTGCTTGCCGGTGTAGAACGGGTGGCATTCCGAGCAGATCTCCGTAGAGACCTCACCGCCCTCTTTGGTCGAGCGGGTCTCAAAGGTGCTGCCGCAGTGACACTTGACGGTAACCGCTTCGTAGCGAGGGTGAATTCCTTCTTTCATGAGCTATTCTCCTTGGCGCCTGGCTAGTACAGGCATGATATCG
>JAQYWA010000035.1 GCA_030145265.1 Desulfuromonas sp.
ACCTGTTCTTCCGCGACCGTCCGCCCGGTCCCAGGAAAAGGAGCTGCCATGAGCGCCTCGAGATCCTGCGGCTTGGACGCCAGAACAGCTGCGGCAACGCCAGCAGAAAAAGCCTGAAATCCGTCGTTCTTGGCAACAAAGTCGGTCTCGGCGTTAACCTCGACGATAGCTCCAACACTACCCTCGCCGGCTGCGACGACCATCCCTTCGGCAGCAACCCGGCCAGCCTTCTTGGCGGCGGCCGAGAGCCCCTTCTTGCGCAGATAATCGACAGCCGTTTCCATGTCGCCGTCAACTTCACTCAACGCTTTCTTGCAATCCATCATTCCCGCGCCGGTTTTGGCGCGAAGCTCCGATACCATTGATGCGGTAATCTGTGCCACTGCTATCCTCCTGTCGCCCGCCAAAAGCTTCAGCGGGAGAATATGTTTATTTCGAGCTACCTGTCCGCCAGAAGGCGACCATTCAGGTCGCCCTCTGTCAGACCGTAAGTTGATCAGCCCTCGGTCGAAACCTTAGCTTCGACAACAGCCGGAGCGGCAACTTCTTCGACAACAGCCGGAGCAGCAACTTCTTCAGCAACAGCCGGAGCAGCAACTTCTTCAGCAACAGCCGGCTCAGCGACCTCTTCAGGAGCATCCGCCCCCTCGGATTTGGTCCGAATCGCTGCTTCGCGGGCCTGGGTCCCTTCAATACAGGCATCAGCCATCTTCGACGCAAACAGACGGATCGCCCGGATCGCGTCATCGTTGCCAGGAATAATATAATCGATGTCATCCGGGTCGCAGTTGGTGTCAACTACCGCGACCACGGGAATACCCAATTTACGGGCTTCCTTGACGGCGATCGTCTCCTTCTTGGGGTCAATAATGAACAAGGCGCCGGGCAGCTTGGCCATGTTTTTGATCCCGCCAAGGTTCTTTTCGAGCTTGGCGCGCTCGCGCTCGAGCTGCAGAGCCTCTTTTTTGGTAATCAGATCGTAGGTGCCATCCTGGGCCATGGCCTCAATCTTCTTGAGACGATCGACGCTCCCCTTGATGGTAGAAAAGTTGGTCAGCATTCCGCCGAGCCAGCGATTATTGACATAATACTGTTCAGCACGGATAGTTTCTTCGGTGACGGCGTCCTGAGCCTGCTTCTTGGTGCCGACAAACAGAATCTTATCGCCATTTTCCACCGTTTGCTTTACGAAATTGTAAGCAGCCCGAAAGTAGCGAACGGTCTTCTGCAGGTCAATGATGTAGATGCCATTTCTCGCCCCGAAGATATAGGGCTTCATTTTCGGGTTCCAGCGCTTGGTCTGGTGACCGAAGTGGACGCCCGCTTCGAGCAACTGCTTCATCGTGATCTGTGCCATGTGATTGATCTCCTTCTGTTTGGTTGATTTCCTCCGCCTCCTTCATTCCTGCCGGATTCCCTGCGGACTATCCGCTGGGCACCCTCCGCCAGGTCCGGAAACGTGCGTGATATGGAACAACATGTGTCTATAACATGGGGGTGCCTGAGGGGCAAGTGAAAAATCACCCAAAACTGGTTTACAAGCGCCATCACTTAGTCTAAGATTCGCATCCATGTCAACCAGGAAAATTAACATATATATTACCAGGGAAGTAGCCGTTCCGACATGTCTCGGACTGGTGATCTTTACCTTCGTCCTGCTCATGGGGCGGATACTCAAACTGGTGGAACTGGTCATCAACAAGGGCGTTCCGGCAGCCGACATCGCCAAGCTCTTCTGTTACCTGCTCCCTTCTTTTCTCGTCATAACCATCCCACTGGCATTTCTACTCGGCGTCATGCTCGGTTTCGGCCGACTTTCTGCCGACAGTGAAATAGTCGCTCTGAAATCCTCCGGGATCAGCCTCTTCGGCATGGTCAGGCCGGTGATCGTTTTGGCCGTCGCCGCCAGCCTGCTCACCGGAGCGTTGACGCTCTTTGCCGGGCCTTCGGGAAACCGCGCCTTTCGTCAGCAAATTTTCCAGATGGCCTCCAACCGGGCCAGCATCGGCATTCAGGCGAGGGTTTTCAACGATGAATTCGACGATCTGGTCCTTTACGCCAACAACACCGATGAACGCAGGGACTCCTTCGAGGGGGTGCTGATCTCGGATCAACGTATCGAAGAGACCCCCTCCATCATCCTGGCCCAACGCGGCCGGGTCATTTCCGACCCCGAAAACCTGACCCTGACCCTACGCCTGGAGGACGGCTCCATTCATCGGTCGTCACCGGGCAAAGACTCGTATCAAATCATCAAATTCACCACCTACGATCTCAATCTCAACATGGGGGAACAGCTGCAGCAGGCCGAAAACCAGCCGCAGAAACCGGCAGATATGAGTACTGCTGAGCTCAACACAGCCATCGCCTCCCCGGGCCTGCCGCCGGACAAACGTCAGCGGATGGCCGTGGAGTTCCACAATCGCTTCACCTACGCTCTGGCGCCGCTGATTTTCGCCCTGATCGGCGTCCCGCTCGGTATCCAGTCGCACAGGTCAGGGCGTGGTGCGGGCTTCTCCCTGGCCCTGATTGTCTTCCTCAGCTACTACCTGTCCCTTTCGCTGGCCGAAACCCTGGTCATTGAAGCGGGTTTTCCGCCAGCATTCAGCCTGTGGCTGCCCAACCTGGTATTTTTAGCGGGGGGAGCAATCCTGTTTCACCAAACCGCCAATGAAAAACGTTATGCTTTATTGGCCTGGATCGTCGGAGCTCCGCGCCGAGCCATGAGGACCCTGTTTGCCGGAAAGGGCCGGACATGACCCTTCTCAACCGCTACATTCTCAGCCTTTTCACCAGGCTCTTCCTGTTATCCCTGGGCGCTTTTGTCGGCATATTCATGCTCATCGATTTCTTCGAACGAGTCGATGACTTCCTGGAGCATGGCGCGCGCATCTCGCTCTATTTCCTCTACCTGATCAACACTCTCCCCGTCGCAACGGTTCAGGTTGTGCCGATAGCCATCCTGCTGGCAGCATTCGGGACCATCGGCGGGCTCTCCAGAAACAACGAGTTGACCGCGATGCGCAGCGGCGGCATCAGCATCTGGCGAATCATCATGTCGCTGGTCGGGGCCTCCCTGTTGATCACCCTGATCGTATTGGCCGCCAACGAATACCTGGTGCCGCTGAACCAGAAAAAAATCAACCACATCATGCGGGTTGAAGTCCAAGGGAAAACGGAAATCTACTTCAAAAAGGACCACATCTGGTTCAAGGAAGGCAAACGGATTTTCAACATCCGCCACTCGCTCCCGGACAAGGGTCTGCTGAAGGGGGTGACCATTTTCGAATTCGACGAGGACTTTCGCCTGATCGAACGAAAAGATTCGCCACAGGCCAGGTTCATTGAGGGGGCCTGGATCTTCGAAGATCTGGCGACGCGCAGATTCGCCCCCCAAAGCGGGATGATCACCGAAAGCCGGATTTTCCCAGAGAAAGAACTGCAGTTGACGAAAAAACCTGAAGACTTTACCGAACCCCAGCATAAGACCGAACAGATGGGTTTTCTCGAGCTGCGTTCGCTGATTCAAAAACTACAGAGCGAAGGTTTTGACGCCCGCCGCTACAAGGTTGACATGCATTCCCGACTAGCCCAACCCTTCGCCTGCCTGACCATGGCTATTCTCGGCATCCCCTTTGCTCTGCGCAAGGGCCGCGGAGCCAGCATTGCCCTGGGCGTTACCCTGTCGATAGCTATCGGCATCGTTTTCTACATATTACAGGCCATGCTGATGGCACTCGGTTATTCATCGGTCATCCCCCCCTTCGCCGCAGCCTGGTCGGCGGTTCTCCTGTTTACCATGATGGGCCTTTGGCTGCTCCTCTCGGCCCGGGACTGACAACAAAACCCACAACAAAACAAAAAGCCCCACCTTTTCAGGCGGGGCTTCTTGCTGTCTTCCAACAATAATCAATAGCGATAATGGTCGGGCTTATACGGGCCTTCGACCGGCACACTGATATAGTCGGCCTGCTCTTTGGTCAGGGTGGTCAGCCGGGCACCGAGCTTGCCGAGATGCAGGCGGGCGACCTTCTCATCGAGGTGCTTGGGCAGCACGTAGACCTCCTTGCCATAATCCTTCCCCTTGGTGAATAGCTCGATCTGGGCGATCACCTGGTTGCTGAAGGAATTGGACATGACGAAGGAGGGGTGCCCGGTGGCGCAGCCGAGGTTGAGCAGCCGTCCTTCAGCGAGGACGATGACCGAATGCCCGTCGGCAAAGATCCACTGGTCGAGCTGGTTGCCGTGCTCCTGGGGGTTCTTGATGTTGACCTTCTTGATCCCCGGCATCTTAGCGAGGCCGGCCATGTCGATCTCGTTATCGAAGTGGCCGATGTTTCCGACGATGGCGTTATTCTTCATCTTCGCCATGTCGGCAGCAGTGATGATGTGGTAGTTGCCGGTGGTGGTAACAAAGATATCGGCATCGGCGACCACGTCCTCGAGGGTCTTGACCTCGTAGCCTTCCATCAGCGCCTGCAACGCGCAGATCGGGTCGATTTCGGTAACGATGACTCGAGCCCCCTGGCCGCGCAGCGACTGGCAGCAGCCTTTGCCGACGTCGCCGTAGCCGCAGACGACGGCGACCTTGCCGGCGAGCATCACGTCGGTGGCGCGCATGATGCCGTCGACGAGCGAATGGCGACAACCATAGACGTTGTCAAACTTGCTCTTGGTCACCGAGTCGTTGACGTTCATCGCCGGGAAGGGAAGTGCCCCCTCTTTGGCGAGGGCGTAGAGGCGGTGCACCCCGGTGGTGGTCTCTTCGGTAACACCCTTGATCGAATCGCGCACCGCCACCCAGTCGACACGTTTCTTGTCGATAGAGTCCTTGAGGCAGGTCACCAACTCGACCAGGTCCTCGGGATCGTCAGCCTTAAGCTCGGGAACCCCGGCTGCCTGCCAAGTAGCCCCATCGAGGACCATCATCGTTGCGTCGCCGCCGTCGTCGAGAATCATGTTCGGCAGCTGCCCGTCCGGCCAGGAGAGGGCCTGCTCGGTGCACCACCAGTACTCGGCGAGGGTCTCCCCCTTCCAGGCGTAGACCGGGACCCCCTGAGGGTTTTCCGGGGTGCCGCCCGGGCCGACGGCGACAGCGGCCGCGGCCTGGTCCTGGGTCGAGAAGATGTTGCAGCTGGCCCAGCGCACTGTGGCGCCAAGCGCCGTCAGGGTTTCGATGAGGACCGCGGTCTGAATCGTCATGTGCAGCGAGCCGGTGATGCGCGCCCCTTTGAGGGGCTGGCTCGGGACGAACTCTTCGCGCAAGGCCATCAGCCCCGGCATTTCCACCTCGGCCAACTCGATCTCTTTGCGCCCCAACTTGGCGAGGGTAAGGTCTTTGACCTTAAAATCATTCTTTTGCATTTTCATGATCACTATCTCTCCTTGTTTGGCAAATTAGACACCTGCGACTTTTCAATATTATCAGCGGCCAGGATAAACACATCCTGCTGGCCGCCCGCTCCGGAAACCGACACAAACCGGACACAGGAAAAACCCGCGCCGGCCAGCCAGCCTTCAAGTTCTGTCCGTTCAAAACCGAGCCACTGATCAGCCAGCTTTTCCCGAACCCAGTCCTGATCGTGGCGCTGCAGATCGGCAATCACCAACCTGCCACCTGGGACGAGGATGCGGCAGGCCTCCTGAAACACCCGCTCCGGCTGCGCCGCATGGTGGAGCACCATATTCAGCAGCAAACAATCGACTTCGTTGTCGCCCACGGGCAGATGCGACATCTCACCGAGGCGAAAGGCTACCCCCGCAAGGCCGTCCTGACTGACTCGAGAACGAGCCTCATCGAGCATGGCGGGCGAATGGTCAACACCGACAATCCGTGGCGCTTTGTGGCTCAACGCCGACAGAACATTGCCGGTTCCCACCCCCACTTCGACAATCATTCGGCATAAGGGAATTTCGTTGAGCAACGCTTCCAGATAGGAGGGAACCGACAACAGGTTGCGGCTGAAATCATCCCATTGCCTGGCGTGACGATCAAAGAACTCGAGACTGCGCCGGCGCCTGGATTCGAGAATTTCTGACACCCGCTCCAGATCCTGCCTCCGCTGCACAAGGCCGTCCAGCAACGACTCCATCGCCGGCCAGATATCGAGAAAAAAGACATTGTCGCCCTTGAGCCGGTAATACGCCCAGGTCCCCTGCCTCTTTACCGAAAGGATGCCGACATCGGAAAGAATCTTCAAATGCCGGGATACTCGAGACTGCCCCATGGCCAGCACGGCGGTCAGTTCCTGAACGGTAAACTCCCCCTTGGACAGAACGCCGACCAGACGCAAGCGGGTGTTATCAGCAAGGGCTTTAAAGGTATCGAGCATAAACTCATCAACTTTAGTGGTTTAAATATATCAAGTTTTCTTGATTTATCATCACCGTCTCTCCACGTCAAGACAAAAAAAGCGAATCGTTATGACCCGCCCTTTTCTATCGTGCCATGTGTCCATTAATTCAAGGCGAAAACCGCCGTATGCAAGACACTGGTACCGGCCGCCCTGAATTGACACTCAACGCCTGACCGAAGCGACCACAGCAGGGAAGAACAGGAATCATCGACCGAGGGTCCCGGAGGCTATCGTCTTGTTCTCCAATTTTTTATTGGCCAGGCCCCTGGAGAACTGGCGCCCGGCAGCTCCGGATGTGCCTGACTGAACACCGCCTAGGCCCCGCAGGCGTCAATCAGAAACGTCTGTCCGGGCACAATATCGAACCCGTGCTGCCGGTATTGTCGACATGACCTATATGGCGGCATGATCATCTCCGTACTCCACCAGTTGTATGCCGAGGATTTTGAGCAGAGGTATCCCGGCAGCCAGTTCAATCGCAGCCCTCGTTATGCCCCTTTCCCTTTTTATGAAAATAAGCAGGGAACCGCCCCCGTAATTCCATCGACTTTAAGGTGATATGGAACCAGACCCAAACAGCTCCTGCAGCCAGCAGACGGCCGCCGGCATTCTCGCTGAACCGGTCGAACCAGCGTTCATAGCGGTCGATAATCGAGGTTTCTTCCCCGCGAGAGGATGGATTTTTCCGCAAGCCCAACCAGACATCCACGGCAAACAGAAGTTGCCAGCCGTTGTCCCGCACGTAAGTTCCGCTGCGATACCAGGTGCGCAGTCGTTCCTTACGCGGCATGTCCTGCAACAGTTGCTTGAGCTGCCGGAAAAACGGGAGCAGATCCAGCCTGCCGGCATCCCCCTGGCGCCGGTACAGGCCAGGAGCCAGGCGTAAAAAGCTGGCCCAACCGATGGCCGCGGCATTCATAATCAGAGCGTTGAGAATCTGTCGCGGCAGCAGACCTTCGGCTTCGAAACGCCTGGCGGATGTCTGAATTTCAGCCGGAAGCAGAACCCATTCGCCGCGATCACTTACGGCATCGGCAAAATGCTCGTCTTCCAGAAAAGGAAGCGACGTATCGAACGGGCCAATGTGGTCGAAAAAAGCGCGGCGAACCAGAAAACCCTGATCGCCGTGAATGCAGCCGCGACGGTTGAGGCGCGCCTTGCTTTCATAAAAAGCATATCCCCGAGAGGTCGCGGCTTCGGAACGAGCGAAACAGAGGGCAAAATGACCGGCCACCGCATGGTCCCCCCGGCTGTCGATCGCCTGATGGAAAAAGAACAAGCCATCGACCAGAGCGTGGGGATCAGCAAAACAGGAATCGGCGTGAAGAAACAGCAGCGAGTTCCCGCTGGCCTTTGCCGCCCCGGCATTGAGCTGACGGCCTCGCCCCGCCATCGACACGATCAGGGTCACGGGAAAAATGGCGCCAGCGGCAAAAGCTTCGACCATGCTCGAGGTTGCGTCATCCGAGCCCCCATCGGCAATAATCAATTCAAAATCGAGTCCGCGCTGTTTGCCCAGAGAAGCCAGCAGTGTCGGCAAGGTTGTCGACTCGTTATAGGTGGGAACAATGATCGAAAGTTCCGGGGTCGCCCGACGGTTCATGGCAAGCACCTGACTGGAGAAGAAAATGACAATTCATGATAACTGAATCCGGCCAAATAAAAAAAGGCGAACCGTCCGGCTCGCCTTTTTTTATCAACTTTATCACTAACCTCAGATACCGGCCCGCTTGCGCAAGGATTCGATCCGATCGGTGCGCTCCCAGGTAAACTCAGGGAGTTCCCGACCGAAGTGCCCGTAGGCAGCGGTTTTCTTGTAGATGGGACGCAGCAGGTCAAGGGATTCGATAATAGCGCGGGGGCGCATGTCGAATTCCTCGCGGACAATGCGAGCAATTTCGTTGGAAGAGATCTTGCCCGTGCCGAAGGTGTTGATCATAACCGAGACCGGCTCGGCCACTCCGATCGCGTAAGCGACCTGAACTTCGCACTTGTCCGCCAGACCGGCCGCCACGATGTTCTTGGCCACGTAACGAGCCATGTAGGACGCACTGCGGTCGACCTTGGAGGGATCTTTTCCGGAGAACGCGCCGCCGCCGTGGGACCCTTGACCGCCGTAGGTATCGACGATGATCTTGCGTCCGGTCAGGCCACAGTCACCCATCGGACCGCCGACCACGAAACGACCGGTCGGGTTGATGAAATACTTGGTTTTTTCATCGAGCAGATTTTCCGGTATGACCTTTTTGATCACCTCTTCGCGGATTGCCTCTTTGAGGGTTTCATAGCTCACATCGGGAGCGTGCTGGGATGAAACAACGACGGCGTCGACCCGGATCGGCTTGTCGTTGATGTATTGGATTGAGACCTGGGACTTGCCGTCAGGACGCAGAAAGGACAGAAGCCCGCTTTTGCGTACATCAGTGAGCCGCTGGGTCAGCTTATGCGCAAAGGTGATCGGCATCGGCATCAGTTCGCGGGTTTCATTGCAGGCATACCCGAACATCAGGCCCTGGTCGCCGGCACCCTGCTCCTTGTGCAAACCTTCGCCTTCAGTGACACCCTGGGCGATATCAGGCGACTGGCGATCAATGGAAGTGAGCACGGCGCAGGTTTCCCAGTCGAATCCCATAGCCGAATCGTTGTAGCCGATTTCCTTGATCGCCTGGCGCACGACATCAGGATAATCGATACGGGCGTTGGTGGTAATTTCGCCGGCAATCACCGCCATCCCGGTAGTCACCAGGGTTTCACAGGCGACGCGGGAGCTGGGATCCTGCTCAAGAACGGCATCGAGAATGCTGTCGGAAACCTGATCGGCGACCTTATCAGGATGCCCTTCGGTTACGGACTCGGAAGTGAACAGAAAGTCGGTCATGGCCATGGAAGATTCATCCCCCTTTTGACTTTTTATAGGGTTAACAAAACACGGAATTATAAGGAACCGCAAGCCGGGCTGTCAAGAACAAATCATAAAAGGGGCTTGAACAACCCCGGGAACCTGCGATTCATTTCGGCATCAAGGTGACGATTGATTTCAGCGGTCGTTGCCATACTCAACAGTTCGGCGATCAGACGTTCGCCTTCATCCCTTCGCACCAGACGCAAGACTTCCTTGACCCGCGGGATGCTCGGCGGATTCATTGACAGCTCGTCAAAACCGAGCCCAAGGAGAATCAGTGTGTACAATGGATCGGAGGCCATCTCGCCGCACATGCCCACGCTGATCTGTGCCTGCCGGGCAGCCCGGCAGATCGTCTGAAGAGCACGCAGAATCGCCGGATGCAGGGGTTCGTAAAGATAGGCCACATGCTCATTGCCCCGATCCACGGCCAGGCAGTACTGAATCAGGTCATTGGTCCCGACGGAAAAGAAATCGACTTCCCTGGCCAGCAGGTCGGCAATCAGCGCTGCCGAGGGAATTTCGATCATGATCCCGATCGGCATATCCGGATCAACAGCGATACCCTCGGCTGCCAGCTCAGCCCTGGCTTCAGCCAGCAGATCTTTGCAAGCGCGGATTTCCGCGACCCCGGAAATCATGGGAAACATCAGGCGAACCCGGCCGAACGCCGAAGTCCGCAGAATGGCACGCAATTGCGATTTGAACAGCCGCCGTTCCTTGAGTGAAAAACGCACGGCCCGCAACCCCATAGCCGGGTTGGATTCATCGGTGACATTGATCTCAGGAGCAAACTTGTCGCCCCCCAGGTCGAGCGAACGGATCGTAACCGGATGCGGGGCCATGGCCTCCACCACTGACCGGTATGCGACGACCTGTTCATCCTCGGTGGGTGGGAGGGTGCGGTTAAGATACATGAACTCAGAGCGGAACAGACCAACGCCTTCTGCGCCATAACGCATGGCCAAGGGGATTTCGTCGGACAGCTCGACATTGCCGCACAGACGGATACGGCAGCCATCAAGGGTCTCGGCGGACAGAGAACTCAAGCTGAGCAGTTCCGTCTCCCGATTCATGTAAAGGCGTTGTTTTTCCTCGTATTCGCGATAGGTTTCGGCAGAAGGATTGAGCACCAGGTAACCGAGCGCACCGTCAACAATCACCGGGGTGCCGCTCGGCACCCGGGCGGTAACGGTTTCAAGACCAATGACCGAAGGGATTCCCAACGAGCGGGCCAGAATGGCGGTGTGCGAGGTTCTGCCGCCGAGGTCGGTGACGAAACCGATGATTTTCGCCCGATCCATCTGCATGGTGTCGGCAGGTGAAAGCTCATGGGCAACCACGATCACCTGCCGATCGATTCCGACAAGCGACTGCTGGGACTGGCCTTTCAGGTTTCGCAGCAGTCGCTCCCCGACTGAATCAATATCCGAACGGCGCTCACGCAGATACTCATCTTCGATTGAATCGAAAACTTTTTCAAACTTCTGCAAGGTCCGTTTCAACGCCCCTTCCGCGTTGAGAAATTCGTCACGGATCAGGGCAGTGGTCTCGTCAAGGAGCATCTGGTCTTCGAGAATAAGCAGGTGGGTATCGATGATGTACAGGTGCTCAGCCAGTTCGCGATCGCTAACGGCGGAGCGAACCTCTTCAAGCTGCGAGCGGGACAGCTGCACCGCCTGCATGAAGGCCTGGATCTGCCCCGGAACCTCGGCGACCGCAATACGCCGTTCAACCGCCGACATCCGTTCGCGGTCAACGGAATAGGTCTGCCCAATGGCAATCCCCGGCGAAGCGGCGATGCCAACCAGCAGAGTGTCCTGCGGTATGTCAATCTTCTCCGAAACCATCTTCTATCAACTGGGCAATGGCCCCAAAGGCCTGTTCCATATCCGAACCAGCGACACTCACC
>JAQYWA010000036.1 GCA_030145265.1 Desulfuromonas sp.
CGCCAGTTGTTGCCGACCCCGATATCAACCACCAGCGGCACCTTGAGTTCAACCGCCCCCTCCATCTCGCTGCGCACCAGCTCGCGCACCGTCTCCAGTTCGTCCTGCGGGACGTCAAACACCAGTTCGTCATGCACCTGCAGCACCATGCGGGTCTTCAACCCCTCGGCAGCCAACCGACGGTGAATGCGCACCATGGCGACCTTGATAAGGTCGGCGGCCGAGCCCTGAATCGGGTAGTTGATGGCGTTGCGCTCGGCGTAGCTGCGGATCGCGCCGTTCTTGCTGGAAATCTCGGGAACCGCGCAGCGCCGCCCGAGCAGGGTGGTAACGTACTGCTTCTGCCGGGCTTCGTCCTTCTTGCTCTCCATGAACGTCTTGATGCCGGGGTAGCGGGCAAAGTAATTGTCGATGAAGGCCTGCGCCTCGCGGGTGCTGATGCCGAGATCCTTGCCGAGACTGAAGGCGCCCATGCCGTAGATCACCCCGAAGTTGATGGTCTTGGCCTGGCGGCGCATCTCAGGGGTGACCATCTCGGGAAAGACGCCGAACACCTCGCTGGCGGTGCGCTGATGGATATCCTCACCGGCTGCAAAGCTTTCCTTGAGCACCGCCTCGTCAGCCATGTGGGCAAGCACGCGCAACTCGACCTGCGAATAGTCGGCGGCCAGCAGCAGGTTCCCCTCGGCGGGGATGAAGGCCTCGCGGATGCGGCGCCCCTCTTCGCTGCGGATCGGGATGTTCTGCAGGTTAGGGTCGGAGGACGACAGCCGCCCGGTGGCGGTGACCGCCTGGTTGAAGCTGGTGTGGATGCGCCCAGTCTCGGGGTTGACCAGCTTCGGCAGGGCGTCGGTGTAGGTTCCCTTGAGTTTGGCCAGCGAGCGGTAGTCGAGGATTTTGGCGGCGATGGCGTGATCCTCGGCCAGCTTGGTGAGCACTTCGACATCGGTCGACCAGCCGGTCTTGGTCTTCTTGCCACGGGGGAGTTCCAGCCGCTCGAAGAGGATTTCACCGAGCTGCTTGGGCGAGCCGATATTGAAAGGTCCGCCGGCCAATGCGTGGATGTCGGTTTCCAGCGCGGCCATTTTCTTCTCCATCTCCGCCGAAAGGCTACCGAGAAAGTCGGCGTCGATGCGCACCCCGGCCCACTCCATGTCGGTAAGCACCTCAACCAGCGGCATCTCCAGCTCGGCAAAGAGCCGCTCCTGCTGCACCTCGGCCAGTTGCGGCTCGAGCACAGCGGCCAAGCGAAAGGTAATGTCGGCATCCTCGGCGGCATAGTTGATGGCCTTCTCCACCTCAACCTCTTCGAAACCGATCTGGCTCTTGCCGCTGCCGGTCATTTCCTTGTAACTGATGGTCTTGTGCCCGAGCAGCTCACTGGCCATGGCGTCCATGCCGTGGCTCTTGGCGGCGGGGTTGGCCAGGTACGAAGCAATCATAGTGTCGAAGCTGCCCCCGGCCACCCGGATGCCGGCCCGACGCAACACCAGCAGATCGTATTTGAGATTCTGTCCGATCTTGGCAAAAGCCGGATCTTCCAGCAGCGGCCGCAGCTTATCGAGCACCAGCTGCCGATCGAGCTGTTCGGGGGCACCGAGATAGCGATGGCCGACCGGAATGTACCAGGCCTCGTCTTCCCGCACGGCAAAGGATAGTCCAACCAGGTCGGCCTGTACCGCGTTGAGGCTGGTCGTCTCGGTGTCGAAGGCAAACCGCCCCGCCCGGCGCAGCTGCGCAATCAGGGCATCGAGCTGTTCCTCGGTCTGCACCCCATGATACGCCTCGCCGGTGGCGCGAGTTTCGACGGAGAACTCCTGGACCAGTTTGTGGAATTCCATTTCCTTGAAAATGGCGGTGAGGGACTCCCGGTCGGGCTCGGTAAGGGCGAAGCTGTCGTAATCAAGCTCGAGCTGCATGTCGTCGATCAGGGTCACCAGCTGTTTGGACAGCCGCGCCTGCTCGCCGAATTCGCGCAGCTTCTCCTGCAGCTTCCCCTTCACCTCGTCGAGACGCGAAAGGAGTTCCTCCACCGAACCGAACTGCTTGATCAGTTTGACCGCGGTCTTCTCGCCGATCCCCGGCACCCCGGGGACGTTGTCCGAACTGTCGCCGGCCAGGGCCTGCACCTCGATCACCTTGTCCGGCGTGCCGCCGAAACGCTCTTCGACCTCGGCCAACCCGGAAAACTTGTCCTTCATGGTGTCGAGCAAAAAGATCCGCTCGCTGACCACCTGCATCAGGTCCTTGTCGCCGGTGACCACCGTCACCTCCATCCCCTCGGCAGCAAATTTCTTCGCCAGGGTGGCGATGATGTCGTCCGCCTCGAATCCGGCCTGTTCGATGGCCGGCATGTTGAACGCCCGCACCACCTCCTTGATCACCGGAATCTGCGGCACCAGGTCTTCAGGCATCTTGGCCCGGTTGGCCTTGTACTCGGGATAGATCTCCTTGCGGAAGGTCGGCCCCTTGGCATCAAAGATCACCGCCAGATGGTCGGGTGCCTGCTCGCGCACCACCTTGAGCAGCATGTTGATGAAACCATACACGGCGTTGGTGGCGAACCCCTTGGAGTTGGACAGATGGCGGATGGCAAAATAGGCCCGGTAGATGTAGCTTGAACCATCGATGAGATATAGGCGTTTGGGCTGGTCGGTCATGAAGGTCTCCAGTTTAATCGAATTTAGTGATGGCATTATTCCACAACCGGCACCAAATACAAACAATTTGGCAAAGGATGCGCCGGTTGACAATTCATGGCAAAATGATTAGGTTGCGAACAAGGTCAGGAATCCCAAGGAGCGTGTGTTCATGACGGAAGAAAAAGACGACTTTATCGAAGCTGAAATCAACGGCGGGGAAGCCGGTCAAGAGAATTCCCCGGCGGACCTGGTGCTGGCTGCGGAAATCCTGCCGAGCGGGTTGCCGATTCTGCCGCTGCGGCCGCGGCCGGCCTTCCCCAGCCTGCTGATTCCCATGGCAGCCACCGGCGAAGCGCAGGTCAAAGCGGTCAAGAAGGCCGTCGAAAGCCCGACCCAGGCCCTGGGACTGGTCATGGTACGCGACTTGGAATCCCCCGACGCCCCGGAAAATCTGCACAAGACCGGCGTGGTCGGCAAGATCGTCAAGCTGGTCCATGCCGACGAGGAGAACGCCCATTTTCTCGTCAATTGCCTGGAGCGCTTTACCATCGAGGAACTGCAGAATACGCCAGAGGGATTGTTCGCCCGCGCCAAATACCACTTCAGCGCCGAACTGTCAGTCAATCCGGAGCTCAAGGCCTACTCGATGGCGATCATTGCCACTCTCAAGGAGTTGGTACAGATCAACCCCCTCTACTCGGAGGAGATCAAACTCTTTCTCAACCGGTCGAGCATGAACGATCCGGGGCGGCTGGCTGACTTTGCCGCCAACCTGACCAGCGCCGACGGCCAGGAACTGCAGCAGATCCTGGAAACCTTCGACGTGCGCCGACGCATCGACCGGGTGCTGGTGGTGCTGAAAAAAGAGTTGGAGGTCTCCCGTCTGCAATCCAAGATCTCCAAGCAGATCGAAGAGAAGGTTTCGGCCCAGCAGCGCGAATTCTTTCTCAAAGCCCAGCTTAAGGAAATTAAAAAAGAACTGGGGCTCGAAAAGGAAGGCAAGACTACCGAGATCGAAAAATTTCAGCAGCGACTGAAAGGGCTCAAGCTCAACGACGAGGCGCAGAAGGCTGTCGACGACGAGATGGAAAAGCTGCAGCTGATCGAACCCTCGTCCCCAGAATACAACGTTTCACGCAACTACCTCGACTGGCTGACCATCCTCCCCTGGGGCAAGTTCAGCAAGGATAGCTACAAACTTGACCGGGCCCGCAAGGTGCTCGATCGCGACCATTACGGTCTTGATGACGTCAAGGAGCGCATCCTCGAGTTCATCGCCGTCGGCAAAATGAAGGGGGACATCTCCGGCTCGATCCTCTGCCTGGTCGGCCCTCCGGGGGTCGGCAAGACCTCGGTAGGCAAGAGCATCGCCGACGCCCTCGGGCGCACCTTCTATCGTTTCTCCCTGGGCGGTATGCGTGACGAAGCCGAGATCAAGGGGCACCGGCGCACCTACATCGGTGCCATGCCGGGCAGGTTCATTCAAGCCATGAAGAGCGCCGGCACCGCCAACCCTTTGGTGATGCTCGATGAGATCGACAAAATTGGCGCCAGTTTTCAGGGGGACCCGGCCTCGGCCCTGCTCGAAGTACTCGACCCGGAGCAGAACGGCAGCTTTCGCGACCACTACCTCGACGTGCCTTTCGACCTCTCCAACGTGATGTTCATCGCCACCGCCAACCAGTTCGACACCATCCCGGCACCGCTGCTCGACCGCATGGAACTGATCCGCCTCTCCGGCTACATCCTTGAGGAGAAAGTCGAAATTGCCCGCCGCTACCTGATTCCGAAGGCCCTCAAAAATCACGGTCTGCAGAAGGGGCAGGTGAGCATCCGCAAGGCCGCACTGGAAGCCATCATCGACGGCTATGCCCGCGAGGCCGGGGTACGCTCCCTGGAGAACCGCATCAAGAAAATTATGCGCAAGGCGGCCATGGAATTCGCCGAGGGGCGCACAGAAAAGATCGCCATCGGCAAAAAAGACATCGAAACCTACCTCGGCAAACCCCAATTCAGCCCGGACGAGGTGTTCGAAAACGTCCCCGGAGTAGTCACCGGCCTGGCCTGGACCAGCATGGGGGGCACCACCTTGCAGATCGAGGCGACCGCCATGCTCGCCAAGGGCAAAGGTTTCAAGCAAACCGGTCAGCTCGGCAAAGTAATGGTGGAAAGCTCTGAGATCGCCTACTCCTACGTCATGGCTCACCTTAAGGAATACGGCGTCGCCGAGGATTTTTTCGACAACCACTTCGTGCACCTGCACGTCCCGGCCGGCGCCACCCCCAAAGACGGTCCCTCGGCGGGCGTCACCATGACCACCGCCCTGCTTTCGATGATCACCGGGAAACCGGTTAAAAAGAAACTCGGAATGACCGGCGAACTGACCCTCACCGGCCGGGTTCTTCCTATCGGCGGGCTCAAGGAAAAGACCATCGCCTCCCGCCGCGCCGGCCTCAAAACCCTGATCTTCCCCGAGGGCAACCGCAAGGATTTCGAAGAACTGCCCGAGTACCTGAAAGAAGGGCTTGAGGTTCACTTCGCCAGCGAATACAATGACGTCTTCCCTATCGCCCTGGGCGACAGGAGAAAGATCTGATCACCAATAACCAATCACAAATCACCGGAGTATCAAATGACCGTCGAAGAACTCAAAAGCGCCGTGCTCGCCCTCGATGCCGAGCAGAAAAAGGCGTTCATGCTGGAAACCCTCTCCCCGCTGGCCAAAGATGTCATCAAAGATCCCGGTTTTCTGATGCAGCTGTTCCCCGTCTTTCTCGGCATCCTCAAGGAAAGCGGCATGGACCTTCAGCAGCTGCTCCAGTTCGCCACGATGATGGGCAACGGCGACACAGCCAAGGCCGACGGCTGATTTTAGCCATTGACGAATTGACGCGAAATTGCTAGGTTCTCACGCTATGAACTGCGGAATCACAAACATATTGCATACGAATCGTCATTGGTGGCGCTGGACCTCTTACTAACCCGGTCCGCGCATCGAAACAATATTCAACCGCGTACCGAACCAGGTCGCGGTTGATAGATAAAGCAAAGCCGCGGCCTGAAACCGCGGCTTTTTCTTTTTAAAACCGGCCTCTCGCCCGTTCGCTTCGCTCACTCGAGAGCGCAGAGACCACAGAGATGGGCAAAAGAGAAGAGCAAAAATCTTTGTTTTAGAGGTTCTCTGTGACCTCTGCGTGCTCTAGCGACATTAAGGTAAGGAGCGGGCGCGAGGCCGCCTTTAAGCTTTTAACCAATAACCAATCACCGATTTCAGAGGTACCAACATGCGCATCCTATCCGGCATCCAGCCTTCGGGCTCCCTGCATCTGGGCAACTACTTCGGCATGATGAAGAAGATGATCGAGTACCAGGAAAGCGGCGAACTGTACTGCTTCATCGCCAATTACCACGCCATGTCCTCGGTCTCCGACGGCAAGGCCCTGGCCAAGGGGACCCTGGAAGCAGCGGCCAACTTTCTGGCCCTGGGAATGGATCCGGAAAAGAGCATTTTCTGGGTACAGTCGGATGTTCCCGAAGTGCAGGAGCTGACCTGGGTGCTGTCCAACTTCACCCCGATGGGGCTGCTCGAGCGCTGCCACAGCTACAAGGACAAGACCGCCCGCGGCATCGCCGCCAACCACGGCCTGTTCGCCTACCCGGTGCTGATGGCGGCGGATATCCTGCTGTTCCAGAGTGAAAAGGTGCCGGTCGGCAAGGACCAGAAGCAACACGTCGAAGTAACCCGTGACATCGCCATCAAGTTCAACAACGTGTACGGCGACATCTTCACTCTGCCGGAACCGGAGATCGACGATGACGTGGCCACAGTTCCCGGCCTCGACGGGCAGAAGATGAGCAAAAGCTACGGCAATACGATTGACCTGTTCGTTGACGAAAAAGCCCTGCGCAAGCAGGTGATGCGCATCGTTACCGACCCGACCCCGGTAGAAGACCCGAAAAATCCCGACCAGTGCAACGTCTTCCAGATCTACCGCCTGTTCATGAACAAGGAACAGGAGGCCGAACTGCGCCGCCGCTACGAAGCAGGGGGCTTAGGCTACGGTGAGGTCAAGCAGGAACTGTTCGAGACGGTGCGGGATTTCTTCGCCCCCTTTGCCGAACGCCGCAACGAGCTGCTGGCCGACCCCGACGGGCTGCGCGCCATCCTCGCGAAAGGGGCGGAAAAGGCCCGCTATACGGCCATCAAAACACTACGGAAGGTGCGCAAGAAAACCGGGCTGGCCTACTGAAATCGCGGCAGCACCTTGAGACCTGGGCAGGCTCTGGCATACTGAAGGGGAGCAGAAACCCCATTCAGCCAGGGAGGAACCATGACTGTCTACCGCAAGTGGTACTGCACCTGCACCGGCAAGCCGCTGGAACTCGAATATCAGTCGACACCGCCCGATGAAGATGAAGTGGGAGAACCGGCCTGCCGGCTCTGCGGCGCCACCCCGTCGTCGGACCCGCGCAAAACCGTGAGTTACCAGGACGTCGAAAACTGGGACGACTGACGGCGTCAGTCGTCCTTGTGGCGGGTAAAGAGGATGAATGCCATGGCGGGGCGCTTGCTGCCGTCGCGCATGGCAAACTGGATACCGTCGTACTGCCAGCCGCGGGAGACCCACTCGTTGAGGATTTTCTCCAGGCTCTCGTCGGTCACCACCGACTCTTCGACCACTTTGTATTCAAGTGTTGCCATTACATCAACCTTTCCTGAAACATTACTGGAGCACCGCCCATGGCCCTCTCAGGCAATCCCAAAAAACTGGCCCAGGATATCGCCGGCGGCTATTTCAGCATCACCCCGCCGATGATGCGCCGGTACACCCCCAACGACCTGAAAACCATCATCGCCAACCTGGCCATCGTCGCCCGGGACATCCGCCAGGAGCAGGTCCCGCAGGAAGACGCGCTGGCGATCAAGCATAAGAACACCCGCTTGTCCCGCATCAACCAGGCCGGGATCGTCATCCGCGCCCACTGCAAGAAACTGCGGATTCCCATCTAAAAATCACCCCATAACCAAAACTATAATATTAACGCAGAGGCGCAAAGACGCAGAGGAAACCAAAAAGCAAACCATTGCGATACGCTTTTCTCTGCGCCCCTACGTCTCTGCGTTTAAATTAGCCTTTGCTTTGGTGATCCGTGTTTTGTCATCGGCAAAACCGGGTCACTGATCATCCCGAGCCACCACGCATTCTCCAGCCACCGGGCATGAGATACAGACCTCCCCCTTTTTCCCGCTGCAGCCTTCGCTGATTCCCAGGTGCGACAGCACAAAATCGAAGCGGACCGGATCGAGCGGATCGAATTGCCGCAATCGCTCGGTGACTTCGATCGCCATTTTCCAATTCGGCGTATTGCGTCTGGTCAACCCAAGCAGACGGGAAATCCGCGCAGTGTGAGTGTCGAGGGGCAGGACCAGGCGGGCCGGAGCAATCCCCTGCCAGAGCCCCAGGTCGATGCCGTCTTCTGGACGGCAGACCCAGCGCAGAAACATGCAGAGCCGCTTACAGGCACTGCCGGTGGCCGGACTGGGGAAAAAATAGCGGACCCCGGCTCGTTTCGGCAACTCCCGCTGTCCGCAGACCGGCGACATGTCAAAGTCCAGTGTCCGCCGCACAAACGAAATAAGTCCCGGGCCGATATCTCCCTCTCCAGTATCCCCCCGCATAAAGAAACCTTCAAGACTTCCCGCCGCATCTAATATCTGCCTCAGAATCCAGCACAGGGCAACCATGTCACCGGCATCGTTGAACCGGTGCTTGAATCCGGAAAGACGTTCACCGTCCTGCTTCGGATTAAAGTTCCGGACAAAAGCCCCCGGCCCGTCGGGCATTCTGTTGAACAAGTTATCGAGATTGCGACGAATCATAGCGGCCCGACCATAGGCCAGGGACGCACTGAGAAAAGCCGCAACTTCGCGATCTTCTCGATTCGGATAGCGCCGAGGCAGCGAAAGCGGGTCATTGGCCAGAAATGTCAGGCGCCGGGAATCGGGAATCTGCAGAAGGAGATGGTTCAGATCCATGGGGTGAAGCTATCACAGCAGAGAATCGAGTAAAAGGCAAAAAAGACATGCCAAAACTCGGGCAAAGGCCAGGGCGGCAATATTCGAATACAATCGAATTTTTCGTAACCACCGGCACCTGAATTCAGTCAACGGCTTTGAAGCTCCGCTGGTCTCTGGGGAAAGGAGAAAAGCTATTTGACCTTGTGTCGGAAAAAGTGCTAACACATCAGAACCCTTTGGCCAAGGTAGTCGTACAGGGGGCGGACGACGTGCTGTTCATCTCCGGAAGGTATGAGCCACCAACCTTCAGGGCCTGGTCACAGAGACCCAAGAGTGACACAAACAAACCAAAACCGGGAACGGATCGACAGGAGACCATGTGGATATCAGACGACTGGAAATATTCTGCCGGGTGGTCGAGCTGAAAAGCTTCACCCGAGCCGCCGATGCCGTCCTCCTTTCCCAGCCGACGGTCAGCGAGCACATCCGTCTGCTGGAGGAGGCCCTTGGCGAAAAACTGCTCGACCGTCTCGGCCGGCAGGTGCTGCCGACTCCCGCCGGGGACATCCTCTACCGCTACGCCAAGAACATTACAAAACTGCGCGATGAAGCGCTGCAGGCGCTGGCCGATTACCGCGGCAACCTGGCGGGGCACCTGGTGGTAGGAGCCAGCACCATCCCCGGCGCCTACATCCTGCCCACATTGATCGAACGATTCAAGGCTCAGAATCCATCGATCCGTCTCACCCTGAAGATATCCGGCACCGGCATCATCAGCCGTGAACTGCTTAACGGCGGCATCGAACTGGCTATCATCGGGGCCCCAAGCAAAAACCAGGACCTCGAATGCCGGGACATCTTTTCCGACGAACTGGTACTGGCCGTTTATCCCGAGCATCCCCTGGCCTCCCGGCCCTCCATAACCCTCGACGAACTGTCGGGGCAGCCATTTCTGCTGCGCGAAGAGGGTTCCGGCACCCGCACGGTGATGAGCGAAGCCCTTCGCGACCACGGCCTTGACCTTGCGAAGCTCGATATCGTCGCTGAAATGGGCAGCTCAGAAGCCGTCCGCCAGGGGATCAAGGCCCGTCTCGGCATCTCCATCCTCTCAACCCTGGCGATCCGCGAAGACCTGAACAACGGCGCCCTGGTCAAAGTCTCCATCGAGGGGATCCGCATGGTCCGCCCCCTTTACCTGGTGCAGCGCAAAAACCGTCAACTCCCCCCCCTCGCCCTCTGCTTCCTCGATTACCTGATGAACCACAGCCAGGACTGATCCTCCTACTCAGCATCCTGTCCCAACATCTGCCGCATCCGGCCTCCATAGTCTGCGACTATGACACGAATCAAACTTTTCGATATTTCCTATTTGCATCCGCCCATCAGTTCGTTTAGCTTTCCACAGTTACGTTTTCAGACAAATGACATGAAATGACTGAGGAAATATGCGACGAATTCTCACTTCCTGGTGGCTTCAACTCCTGCTACGCCTTCTTGTCGGGGGGATTTTCATATTTTCCGGAGCCGTTAAACTCTCTGACCCTAAAGGATTTGCAGCACTGATCTCGAAATACGGGCTGGTTCCGGACGACCTGTTGGTGGTAGTCGCCATCGGTCTGCCTCTGGTTGAACTGCTGGCCGGACTGGGAACCCTCTTCAACATTCGCGGCAGCCTGGAGACGATCATGACCATGCTGGTTTTCTTCATCGCGATTCTCTGGTTCGGCCTGCTGCACGATCTGGATGTCGACTGCGGTTGTTTCTCCGTGAAGGAGCAGGGAGAACAGCAAAGCCTGCGCACAGCCTTTGTTCGAGACTGGGCACTCGTCGCCGTAACCAGCTATCTGATCTTCTGCCGCCGCCTCAAAATAAATTCGCCGGGCTTTCTGCCCGCAACTAATCTAACGGAGGAAAAATGAAGACATCGCTCCACATGTCCCTGCTGTTGCTCGTAGCCATCATGCTGCTGACCACCCAATCGGCGCTGGCCGGCTGGGGCAGCAAAGAACTCGAAACGGAGAAAATAGCCGTCAAATTTGCCCGTGAAATTGAGCGGGGCAGCTACCAGATCGTTTCCACCGACGAACTCCACAACCTGATTGATCAGGGCAACAACATGCTGATCATCGACACCATGCCCTACGAGGCCAGCTATCTCAAGCAACACATCCCCGGCGCCGTTCAATTCGAGCTGCCGATTCCCGAACTGACTGAAATGGACGGGGAGACAAAGGCCCGTTTCGAGACCCTGCTCGGCGCCGACAAGAACCGCCAGCTGGTCTTCTACTGTGGCTTCACCAAGTGCAGCCGGTCCCATAACGGCGCCATGTGGGCCGTCAAACTCGGCTACACCAACGTCTACCGCTGCCCCGGCGGCATCAAAGCCTGGACAGAAGCAGACTTTCCTGTAGAAAAAGGGAAATAACTTCGCGCCCCCCCTGAAGCCGAAGGGTTTACGTCTCCGGCTGGGTTAGAACGTGTAAGAGCCCCTAAGTCAATGAGACC
>JAQYWA010000410.1 GCA_030145265.1 Desulfuromonas sp.
GGTGCTTTTCGCCGTGCTCGGCATGCACGAAATGGCCATCGCCGCCAGCCTGCTGTCGCTGGGGGCGATCGACTTCGGCATCCTGGTCGACGGCTCGGTGGTCATGACCGAGGCCAACCTGCGCCGGCTAACCCAGCGTCAGCTCGAACTCGGCCGCCCCCTCACCGGCGAGGAACGGCTGGCCAGCATCGCCGCCTCAAGCAAGGAAGTGGTGCGTCCCATCGTCTTCGGCATGGGGATCATCATCCTGGTCTTTTTACCGGTGCTGACCCTGCAGGGGATCGAAGGCAAGATGTTCAAGCCGATGGCCTGGACCTTTATTTTCGCCATGGTCGGGGCGCTGCTGGTGGCGGTCTTTCTCAACCCGATCCTCTCCTGGCGCTTTCTGCCCAATAAGGCCAAGGCAAAAGAAGCCCGCCTCAGCCTGCTGCTGAAAAACCGCTATCTTAAATTGCTGCAACCGGTGCTGCGCCATCGCCTGGCCCTGCTGGCCCTGGTAACGGTGCTGCTGGCCGGCACCACCTTTCTCAGCTTCCGCCTCGGCGGCGAGTTTCTGCCGCGCATGAACGAAGGATCGCTGGTCGCCAGCGTGGTGCGCCTGGCCGGGGTCTCCATCGAGGAGTCGGTGGCCTACAACACCCACCTGGAGAAACTGCTGCTCGAGCGCTTTCCTGACGAAATCAAGACGGTCTGGAGCCGCATCGGCAGCGCCGAGGTCGCCACCGACCCGATGGGGACCGAGCTGACTGACATCTTCATGGCCCTGCATCCCCGCGACCAGTGGACCCGCGCCTCCAGTCAGGCCGAATTGACGGTCCTGGTCGAAGAAGCCCTACACGGACTGCCCGGTATCCGCACGGTGCTTACCCAGCCGATCGAACTGCGGGTCAACGAAATGCTCTCGGGCATTCGCGCCGATGTCGGCATCAAGATCTACGGCGACGATTTCAACAACCTGGTGGCGCTCGGTGACCAGGTCGAACACCTGCTGCTCGACGTCCCCGGCGCAGCGGATATCTCGGTGGAACAGATCACCGGCCAGCCGACTCTGCAGATCAAGGTTGACCAGCAGCAACTCGCCCGCTTCGGCGTACCGGCGAAGGACGTGCTCGATGTCGTCGCGGCGGTCGGCTCGACCCGGGTCGGCGAGGTTTTCGAGGGGGAACGGGCCTTCCCCCTGGTGGTACGCTTACCGAACAGCCAGCGCGGTGATGTGGCGACCCTGCGCGAGACCCTGATCCCCACCCGCACCGGAGCGATTCTGCCGCTCGGCAGCCTGGCCGAACTCAACGAAGTGGAACGTCCCTCGACCATCAACCGCGAATGGGGCAAGCGCCTGATCAAAGTACAGACCAACGTGCGCGGCCGCGACATCGCCTCCTTTGTCGCCGAGGCCAAAGAGCGCATCGCCACCGAAGTAAAACTCCCCGATGGCTACCTGATTGAGTGGGGCGGCCAGTTTGAGAACCTCGAGCGCTCGCAAAACCGGCTGATGCTGGTGGTGCCGCTGACCCTGGCGCTGATTTTCTTCCTGCTCTACTTCAGCCTCAAGCGGCTGCGCGACGTGCTGATCATCTACACCGGCATCCCCTTCGCCGCCATCGGCGGGGTGCTGGCCTTGTGGCTGCGCGGCATCCCCTTTTCGGTGAGCGCCGCGGTCGGTTTCATCGCCCTCTCGGGGATCGCCGTGCTCAACGGCCAGGTGCTGGTCTCCGCCATCCGCAGCGCCCTCGATGAGGGAAATTCGCTGATCGAAGCAGTCACCGAGGCCGGTCGCCAACGGCTGATGCCGGTGCTCGCCACCGCCATCACCGATGCCGCCGGCTTTCTGCCGATGGCCCTGTCGGTCGGGGTCGGCGCCGAAGTACAGCGGCCGTTGGCCACGGTGGTCATCGGCGGGGTGCTGACCTCGACCCTGCTGACCCTGTTCGTACTGCCAGCCCTGTACCTGGCCGTCGGCCGGTTAAAGGGCGACCAACCTGATTCCTGATCACAACTTAGCCCCGCAACCCTGGTGTGGGGTTGCGAGGCTATCATTCCCGCCATTTCCCATAAACCTGAAAACAGCACTTAATAGCCACAAAGTCACAGAGACACAGAGAAAACCACCGAGTTTTGGATTTTTGAATGGACCCTGAAACTTCCTC
>JAQYWA010000411.1 GCA_030145265.1 Desulfuromonas sp.
TCGGCAGAGATCTGCAGCTGCTGTTTGTGCCCGCCGAGGGCGTTCTGAGCCGTCCCCACCGGACAGAACGAGCACCAGCTGCGGGGATGGTAGAGCATCCCGGTGACGACCGCGATCCCCGTGGTCAGGGCGCACATCGACCAGAAGACCAGGCCCCAGTGCTGCCAGGAGGTCGGGTTGAGGCTGAGCCGCCAGACCATGAACCCCATCAGGGCGGCAAAAGCCAACCAGCGGAAGATCATGTTGCGAAACAGGGCCGGGATCGGCCGCTCGCCACCGACTTTAGCCAGCATGCGATCGATGAAACTGCCGCGTGGGCAAAGGTTGCCGCAGACGTAACGACCACGGAACAGGCCGCCAACCATGCCGGTGGCCATGGCCGCCGGGACGGCGAACCCGAGCAGCGGGTATTTCCATCCCAGCACAACGGTCACTATCATGACCTGGGCAAGCAGCCACTGGGTATGGCGACGGATTTCGGTAATCGTCGCGGGGGTGCTGATTACATTCTCCATGTTCAAATTCCTCTTGGGTCATTTGGCTTTCTATATATATTTCAATATATATAGTGAACCAAATCAAGTCAAGCGGAATTTCACTCGGCCTCGCGGTGCTAGAAGCTGTAGGTCAACTGCAGGCTGGCGATATCCACCGAGCTGTCGTATTCCCCCTGCAGAGTGCCGCGGGAGAGGTTTTCGGCATCCGCCAGGGTCTTATCGATCTTGGCATCCTTGACAAACAGGTGGGCATAACCAAAATCGAGGTTCATGTTCCGGGTGATCTGGTAGCCGACCCCAAATGCGGTCCAGAACCGATCATTCCCTGGGATTCTGGGAGTCCGATAGCGGGCGCTGGGAATCGGCGATTCGTCGTAAGCCAGCCCCAGACGCAACTTCAGCCTGTCGCTCGGGGCATAGGTCGTCCCGATCGAGTAGCGCCAGTTGTCTTCCCAGTTTTCCGTGGTCACACTGTCGGCCAGGGCGCCATCGAACTCAATGACCAGTTCCTCGAAGGAACTCCACTCGGTCCAGGTGACATCCGCCATCAGCGCCCACTCGGCACTGAACTGATGGTAGGCGCTGAGGGAGGCACTGGCCGGCAGGGTGAGGTCTGCGCTGATGTCCTGATCAGGGAATGAGGCGACCGCAGTGCCGGCCAGGCCAAAGGTGGCCAGATACGCCTGGTTCTGCAGAGAGAAATCGACATCCCCTTTGAGCTTATGCGTGATCCGCGAGCGGTAGGCGGCGCCGATCCGCGAGTTTTTGTCGAACTCGTACAGCAAACCGAGGTTAAAGCCATAGCCCCAGTCATCGGCGTTCATGTCGGCATAGATATCGGACCTGGGGTCGGAAGCACCTAGGGTAGCCAGACCGAAATCGACCATGCTGGTCAGGTTGGCCGCCATGTACTGGGCGCTGACCCCGGCGCCAACACTCAAATTGTCATTCACCCGGTAGGCCACCGAGGGATTGATGTTGATGGTCATCACCTCCGACTCAACCCCGTGGTAGCGGCCGACCCAGTCTTTGTCATACTCGGTGGACAGACCGAAGGGCGCGCAGATACCGAGGCCCAGTGACCAGCCGGTACCCAGGTTGGCGGCGTAAAAAAAGTTGGGGACCGGCTTGACTACCCCGCCGTCGCCGCCATTGCCACCACCAATCGGCCCGGCCAAGGCGTTGTTCGCCCCGTCACTGTCAAACTTGGCGGAAGGGACAATCACGTGCATTCCCGCCAGGACCTGCTGACCTTCCAGCAGGGTCATACCGGCAGGGTTGAAAAAGATAGTGCTGGCATCTTCAGCGGCGGCCGCGCCACCGGAGAAGGCGGTGCCGAGGCCGCTGACGCTCTGTTCGATAATCGAGAATCCTGCAGCAAACGCCGATGAACTCCACGCCGCCAGCAGACCGAACAGAAGAACGTACCTGAGAACTCGTAACCGCAGAAAAACCTCCCTCGCAAAACACGCCATTGTGAATTTAACGCCCGGAAACCCTCCGGACAACCTTGAGTTTATTTTTTCAGCACGTTAGTTCAAAACCATGGACTTTAGCCCAAAACTTTCAGGCCCGCAGAACCTAATACACGTTCAGCGCAGAATGGTTTATTCGAACTGTGAGCGGAATTCGGTCATTTCCTGCCT
>JAQYWA010000412.1 GCA_030145265.1 Desulfuromonas sp.
GACCGAATCCATAAATTCGCGGGAGTCTTTTACCTCCTGCTGCCACTCCAGCAACTGTCGCAACCAACGGAAATGTTTATCGTCCCGCCCGGCTCCGCCGGAGACCTTGCCCTCCTTGTATTTCCAGTGAGCGGCGATCCCCTCCTCGGCAATCTGGTGCATCTCCTCGGTACGGATCTGCACCTCCATACGGTCGCCGTGCGGCCCGATTACCGTCGTATGCAACGACTGGTACATGTTCACCTTGGGCATGGCGATGTAGTCTTTGAACCGCCCGGGAATCGGCTTCCACACCGAATGGATGATGCCGAGAACGCCATAGCATTCGCGGATCGAATCGACGAGGATACGGAAGGCGATCAGGTCATAAATCTGATCCAGATCTCCGCCCTGTCGCTCCATTTTTTTGTGGATCGAATAGATATGTTTCGAGCGCCCCGAGACATTCCCTTTGATCCCGTTTTCCTGGAGTTTCTCGAAGATGATATTCTGTACTTCTTCGATGTAGCCGCCGCGGGCCTTTTCTTTTTCACTGACCTTGCCCTGCAGGTCGGTAAAAGCCTCAGGCTCGAGATAAGAGAAAGCCAAATCCTCAAGTTCGCCCTTGATCCAGCTGATGCCCATGCGATTGGCCAGGGGGGCATAGATATCGAGGGTTTCCTGGGCGATCTTCTGTTGTCTCGCCTCAGGCTGGAATCCCAAAGTTCGCATGTTGTGCAGACGATCAGCCAGTTTGATGATAATAACCCGGATATCTCGAGCCATGGCCAGCAGCATCTTGCGAAAACTCTCGGCCTGGCGTTCTTCACGGGTCCGGAAGGTCATCTTGTTGAGCTTGGTCACCCCGTCGGCCAGCTCAACCACCTCATCGCCAAAAATGCTGCGCAGCTCTTCGTTGGTCGTCAGAGTATCTTCGATAGTGTCGTGCAGCAGACCGGTAACGATGGTCGGAACATCCATTTTGAGCTGAGCAAGGATATAGGCAACTTCCATCGGATGGGTCAGGTAAGGTTCACCGGAAAGGCGCACCTGGCCCTGGTGGACCTTGGCACTGAAGACATAAGCCTTGCGTACCGCGTCCAGGTCGGCAACGGCATTATAGGAAAGGATTTTTTCGAGGATGTCGTCGAGTCGAATCACGGCATTTTACCCGGTGGCAGCGACAAAAACGATTGCCGGCAAAAATCCGCCGGCAATCGTGAATAGTCTTCAGGACTGATGCAGCATGCCAACTGATACCATCAAGGAAACAGAAAGCAGCCAGATCGACCTATTTTCAAAAAGTCTTGAGATGGCTGAGCAAAAATTTCGTCATCCAAGCCTTAGTGCTTTTTCAGGGGTAAAGACATACCTCAGGTATGTCGAAGACCTGAAAAACCGCTGTAACGCAGTATGGCAGACATTTTGCGACGCCATCATTTTTTGCGGGTAGGAATCTCGTACTCGATCTTCCCTGCGGCGATTTCGCGTAGCGCCAGTACGATCTTCTTGTTGTTGGCTTTGTTTTCAATCAGCGGCGCCCCGCCCTTATATAACTGTTTGGCCCGCTTGGCCGCAACCATAGCCAACTGAAAACGATTGGGAATCTGCTTTAAACAATCTTCAACGGTAATACGTGCCATTTTGTTGGCTCCTTTAATGGATTACTTTAAGTATTTTGCGCCGTGTTCGACAACCCGAATTCTGCGGCAACCAAGCCAAGCATTCGGGTTGTGTGGCATCTTTCAGCAATGATGATCGCCTTGAACTGGTCCAGCGCCAACGCGAAGTCATCATTGATCAGAAGGTAATCATACCAGACCGATTCACGGATTTCCCCCCGGGCGTTGTCGATGCGCCGGGCAATCACTTCGGCGGAATCGGTGCCGCGATTTTCCAGGCGCCGCTTCAACTCGGCAAAATCAGGTGGCAGGATAAACACAAAGGCTCCCTGCCGGTAATTCTTTTTAATCTGCGCTGCGCCCTGACAATCGATCTCAAGCAGGATGTCGTACCCCGCTACCTGGGCGTCATGCAGTGTCCTGATCGCCGTACCATAACAATTACCGTGAACTGCGGCCCACTCGGCAAAAGCTCCTTCGGCAATCATCCGGTCAAAAACCTCACTTGACACGAAATGGTAATCTTTACCGTCGACTTCAC
>JAQYWA010000413.1 GCA_030145265.1 Desulfuromonas sp.
GGTTCGGCCTGGGGCTCTTTTACGCCCGCCAGTTTATCCACAGCCACGACGGCCGACTGCTGCTCGAAAGCACCCCGAACGAGGGGACCATCGCCACAATCGAACTCCCTTCCTTCTAAGCGCAAACCGACTCTAAAGAAAAAGCGCCGTCTCTCACTGTGCAACCGCCCGGGAGACGGCATTTTTCTTTTTCATGTCGCAACGCCTGTGATATATTAATCGCATTTTTCTTTTCTGGAAAAACGGACTGCCAAAGTGGCAGGAGGAAGCATATGTTTCGTGGAACAACCATCGTCTGCGTTCGCAAAAACAACGAAATTGCCTTGGCCGGCGACGGCCAGGTGACCCTTGGCAACACGGTGATGAAGCACGGCGCCCGCAAGCTGCGGCGGATGTACGACGACCAAGTGCTGGCCGGGTTTGCCGGCAGCACCGCCGATGCCTTCACCTTGTTCGAGAAATTCGACGCCAAGCTCCAGGAATACCGCGGCAACCTCCCCCGGGCGGCGGTTGCCCTGGCCAAGGACTGGCGCACCGACCGCATCCTGCGCAAGCTGGAGGCGCTACTGATCGTGGCCAACAGCGAGACCACCCTGGTCCTCTCCGGATCCGGGGACGTCATCGAGCCGGACGACGGCGTGGCCGCTATCGGCTCCGGCGGCCCCTTTGCCCTGGCCGCGGCCCGTGCCCTGCTGAACCATTCGGAACTGCCGGCCCGGGAGATCGCCGAACGGGCCATGCATATCGCCGCCGGCATCTGCATCTACACCAACGACAACATCCTCGTGGAGACCTTGCCGTGAACAACTTTACCCCACGGGAAATCGTATCCGAGCTCGATCGCTACATCGTCGGCCAAAAAGGGGCCAAGCGTGCCGTCGCCGTCGCCCTGCGCAACCGCTGGCGCCGCCAGCAGGTACCGGCCGAACTGCGCGACGAAATCGCACCGAAAAACATCATCATGATCGGCCCCACCGGGGTCGGCAAGACCGAAATCGCCCGCCGCCTGGCCAAACTCGCCCAGGCGCCGTTCGTCAAGGTCGAGGCCAGCAAATTCACCGAGGTCGGCTACGTCGGCCGCGACGTCGAAAGCATGGTGCGCGACCTGGTTGAACTGGCCATCATCATGGTCAAAAAAGAAGAAGCCCAGGCGGTGCGGATCAAGGCCGAGGATCATGCCGAAGAGCGCCTGCTCGACCTCCTGCTCCCCGGCGAAAAGAATACGGATGACAGCTCCGAAGGCGGCTCGACCCGCGACAAACTGCGCAAACTGCTGCGCATGGGCGAACTCAACGAGCGCTTCGTTGAGCTAGAAACCCAGGAATCCAAGATGCCGATGATGGAGGTTCTCACCCCCCAAGGTTCGGAAGAGATGGGGATCAACATCAAGGAGATGTTCGGCAACATCTTCCCGAAAAAAACCAAGCGCCGGCGCATGAAAGTCGCCGAGGCGAAGGAGCTGCTGATCAGCGAGGAGGCCGAAAAGCTGGTCGACATGGACAAGGTGCACACCCTGGCCAGGGAGCGCACCGAGCAAAGCGGCATCATCTTCATCGACGAGATCGACAAGATCGCCAGCCGCGAAGGGGGCCATGGCCCCGAGGTCTCCCGCGAGGGGGTCCAACGCGACATTCTGCCCATCGTCGAAGGGAGCACAGTCAACACCAAGTACGGCCCGGTCAAGACCGACCATGTGCTGTTCATCGCCGCAGGCGCCTTCCATGTTGCCAAGCCGTCGGACCTGATCCCCGAACTGCAGGGGCGCTTCCCGATCCGGGTTGAACTGGAAAGTCTCGGCGCAGAAGAATTCGTGCAAATCCTCAGCGAACCGAAGAACGCCCTGACCTGCCAGTACGCCGCGCTGATGCACACCGAGGGGATCGAGCTCAACTTCACCGCCGACGGCATCGAGGAGATCGCCCGCACCGCCGCCCTGGTCAACGAACGCACCGAAAACATCGGCGCCCGCCGGCTGCACACGATCATGGAAAAGCTGTTGGAGGATCTCTCCTTCGATGCGCCCGAGCGCCAGGACAAGACCATCATCATCGACGCCCCCTACGTGCGCCAGAGGTTGGCCGAGATCGTCAAGGACGAGGATCTTTCGCGATACATTCTGTAACCCGTAGGGGCGATCCTTG
>JAQYWA010000037.1 GCA_030145265.1 Desulfuromonas sp.
AGCGCCGAGTACGTCGCCAACGTGGTCGGCGCCTACCGAATGGCCCTCGACGCCGCCCCGGCCAAACGCGCGGAAAAGGTCAAAGAAGCCAAGAACCTGCTCAAGGCCTCGTTCGGTCGGCCGCCGACCAAGGGCTTTCTTCCCGGCGGCGTCCCCACCGACATCGCCATCCCCTCGGTCAAAGGAGCCACCGGCCGCCTGCTCGGCGAAGTCGCCGCGGTGCGCGGCAGTGAAATATCCTTCAAGACCCGCGACCGTCTGCACGTCGGCGACCGCCTGCGGATTCAGCCCAAGAGCGACCAGGCCGGCACGGCCTTCACGGTCAAGAGCCTGATCCTCGGGAAAAACACGGTGAAAAAGGTCAACGCTGACAGCTACGTTAGCGTCCCGTCACCGTTCAAGGGGGTGTTCAAGGTCGGCGACGGCATCTTCAAGGTGTCGTCCGAACAGGCCTTCACCATGAGTGACGTAGCCTGCCGACGGAAACTCGACGCGGTTCGCAAGGAGCCGACTCTGGTCGATCTGGCGCTTACGGTCAGCGCCGAGAGCATGCGCATCTGCGCCGAGAGCGGCAATGTCCGGATTGAATGCAGCTATCCGCTGGAAAGTTATCCGGCCAGCGAAAACGCCCTCACCCTCGACATCCTGCGGGGCGTTTTCGATGTAACCGCCAACGAACCCTTTGCCCTTAGAAACCTGACGGCGGATGCGCTGCCGGCGGTGGTCATCCCCCCCAAGCGGCTCAAGGAGATCCGCCGGGATGTCTACCAGGCGTTACGCCAGGAGCTGGAATCCATACGGGGCCGCGTCCGCCAGCAGCACAAGCAACAGGCGCTGGACGACCTGCTCCCCACCGGTGCCTGCCGCCCGGCTGGTGAAAACCTGATTTCCGTTGCCATCCATGACCTGCGCGACGCCCAAATCCTCAGCGACCACGCGGTCGACCGGATCATCGTGCCACTGACCCCGGCCACTATCCAGGCGAGCGGGCGTCTCGGCAAGCGGGGAATCGACCGCAGCAAGCAGGTGGTCTGGGACCTCCCGTTGATCCTCTTCGACCACCAATGGTCCGGCTACCGCAGCACCGTCCACGCCCTGGTGGAGCGCGGATTCGCCACCTTCCGCCTCAACAACCTCGGCCATTTCTCCCTTTTCGATGGCATCAAAGGGGTGCAGTTGATCGCCGGGTACCGGCTCTTCTCCTTGAACAGCCAGGCCATCCTCGCCTGGCAGGAACTCGGCGCCGTTGAAGCCACCCTCTACATCGAGGACGACCGCGACAACATGGCTGAGGTGCTGCAGCGCTCCGTCGGCATCCCGCTGGCGGCCACAGCTTACGCCCCGATACCGCTGATCACCTCGCGCATCCCGATCAAAGGCGTGCGCGGCGACACCCCGGTGGTTTCCGACCGCGGCGACGCCTACCGGGTGGTCAAAACGGGAGAAGTGACCATACTCACCTCGGAGACCGACTTCTCGCTGCTCGGCCGCCTCGGCGAACTGCAGGCTATCGGCTGCGGTCGCTACAACCTCGAACTGGGCCACCTCGGGCCCTTTTCACCCAAGGGCAGGCAGGTCATGGAGGCGCTGAAAAAAGGCTTCCCGGTGCCGGGCACCTCGCTCTTCAACTTCGAGGCCGGCATGGAGTAACTCCCTGTCCCATCTCTGATCGACTACACAAAAAGGCCGGCGTCAGCGCCGGCCTTTTTTAATTGATACCTCGGGAAGTAAACCGCCAACCATGGCAGACGGAACGTTTAATTTAATGCCGCCAGCGTCTGTTCAGACAACTTCATCTCCCGACTCCACTCCTCCAGTGGCACCCATGCGCGGTCCTGACTTGCATAATCCACGGCGTAAAAGCTTATCCAATGTGCCGCCACTATAGGCACATTAATTGCTTTTAGCTCAAGTTTGATCTACTGCCTGCAAAAGGCTATAAGCCATGCAGCCACCGTCACTTTCGCCTATCCCCGGATTAAGACCATGAGCCAGGCCCAACTGCTAATTGTCAAAAAAACGACACCACTGCCGGAAGAGGCGCAGCAACTGGTCGGCACCCTGAAAGAGAAATTCAACCTCGATGCCTATACCGCCCGCCAGCGGTTGACCGGGCAGGGGCTCGGCCTTTTCGTCAAGGCCCCCCGGGAAAAGCTGAAAAAACTTACCCCCCTGCTGACGCGCCACGGCGTCGCCAACTGGATTATCGACCCGACCCCGCCCCGCTTTGCCCCGACCCGCGCCCGCAGCCTGGAAATCCGCGAAGATCAAATATCTTTTCTGGCCGGCGAGCAGAAGATGGTTCTCGAACGGGGCGACCGGGTGGTCGCCATCCTGGCCGACCTCACCGGGAACATGATCCAGCGCAACCTGAAGAAACTGGTGGTGCAGACCGCCTATCTCGGCTCCGATGCCGCAGCCCAGTTGGACGATAACGAGCTATACAAAACCGTGCTGCACAATCAGCCGGTGCTCGACCTCTACCTGCTCGACGAAAAGAACGCCGTCCGGCAGGCCGTCCGCCTGTTCGCCGGACGCTACGACCCGAGCGGACTCGGCAAGCACAAAACCTACAGCGTGGGTGGCAACATCGACGTTATCGTCAAACTGACCCGCGACTACGCCGGCAAATTCACCCTGCACACCGATTTCGGCCTGAGCGACCTCCCCGGCTGCCGCCTGAAAAAAATCGAAGGCGAGCAGAATCCCGACAAAACTCACCTGACGCCGCTGACCCGCTTCGGCTGGCTGATGGTCGACATGCACGCACGCATGCAGGCCGACGAAGCGAAACCGGCCGTACTCTCTCCCGGAGTGATCGCCGCCAGCGCCGTGCTCGGGGCCCCGGCGGCCGTGGCCATCGCCACCGCCACCGGCGCAACCGTACCCGGGTTCGAAGAGCTCGCCGCCGAAATTCACGGTTCACCTGAAGCCCCACAACCGGAAACTCCCCCGGCAGGCCGGGCCCTACCGCCCCCGCCTGCACTCAAGCCGATAAACCACCGCACTTTGATACGGCAACTACTATCCTTTGCCGGCCTGGCCATCGGCGCTGGACTGTTTTTCATTGGAACCAGCGGCGAAATGCTAGCGACCGCGGCCCGCTTCGGCCTGCGCACCGGCGCGGCCCCGGCCCTGTTTTCCCTGCTGTTCGGCTGGCTCGGATTCCACAGCCTGCGGATCAAGCGCCACATCGAAAACCTGCCGACCAGCAGGGCCCGCTCCGTGGCCATGGGGCTGGTCGAAGTGCAGGGCTACGCCCGGCGCAAATACGCCCTGGTCTCGCCCATGACCCACCAGTCCTGCGTCTTTTACCGCCTGCGCAAATACCGACGCGACGACGAAAGCCGCAACTGGAAAGAATACAGCTCGACGGACTGCGGGCCGGTCCCCTTCGACCTCGAAGACGACACCGGCCGCCTGACCGTCGACCCCGCCGGAGCCACGATCAAAGCCAAGCATCGCCAGGAGGGCGGGCCGGGACAGGGCAGCATGATCTTTGCCGCCGCCGGGGTTCACGATTCCAGAGAAAAATGGGTCGAAGAGGTGATCCCCGAAGGGACCTTCATTTACGTGACCGGCTTCGCCCGCAGCGAACAGCGCGCAGGTCTCTCGCTGCGCGAACGGACTGTCGCGGCTCTGCGCGAGCTGAAACAGAACCGCCACCAGCTAAAGCGCTATGACACCGACGGCGACGGCCAGCTCAGCGAAGACGAATGGCAGAAAGCCCGGGAAGAGGTGGAGCAACAGGTGCTGCGGCAGTCTCTCGAAGAAAAACAGGAAGCCCCCCCGCAGCAATCCCAGGTGGTGATCGGTCGCCCGGAGCGCCGATCGCTCCCCTTTATCATCGCCGAAACCGAGTCGGAGACGCACCTTACCCGCAACTACGCCATCACCTCAGGAGCACTGCTGATCCTCGGCCTCGGTCTCGGCATTTTCGCCCTGGTGAAACTGGTCTATTTTTTAGGCGGCCGGGGCTGAATCCTCCCCCGCCACCGACCAAGATACGCTAAACGTTCATACTCTAACCAAGGAGGCAACCATGTCCATCTTGATAGCACTCGGCGTCATCCTGCTCATTCTGACCGGTGTCATTCTCTATGTCATCGTCATTTACAATGGGCTGGTCGCGCTGAAAAACAACATCGACAAAGCCTGGAGCAATATCGACATTCTGCTCAAGCAGCGGTTCGACGAACTGCCCAAACTGATCAAGGTCTGCGAAGGCTACATGCAGCACGAAAAGACGACTCTCGAAGCAGTCATCAAGGCCCGCTCGATGGTCTCCAGCGCCCGTAGCGACAGTGAAAAACTCTCGGCGCAGAATGCCCTCTCCGACACCCTGAAATCGCTGTTCATGGTGGTCGAACGCTATCCCGACCTCAAGGCCGACAAGGCCTTCCGTCAACTCGGGGCACGGATTACCGAGATCGAAGACCAGATCGCCGACCGCCGCGAACTCTTCAACGAATCGGTCAACATCTACAACATCCGCATCGAACAGTTTCCCGATGTGCTCATCGCCAAAGTGTTCAACTTCGCCGGCCGCACCCTCTGGCAGATCGACCCGGCCCACCGCGCCGACGTCGAGGTCAGCTTTCAGCACACGTAGGAGACAACCGCTGAGCTATTCAACTGGGTCTGCTGCCCCGCAGGCCCGGTTGGACAGCTCCCGCCTTCTCCCTTCTCCCTTCTCCCTTCTCCCGCCTTCCGTCCTCTGCCCACCCTGATATTTCCAGTTGCCAGATTCGCCCACGCCCCGCATAATACCGCCTTGCCATAAAGCCCTTTTATTCCCACCTTCAGGAGGACATAGCATGATCAAGCACATCGTTTTCTTCAAATTCAAACCCGAAGCCGCCGAAGCCGACATCGTCGATCTTGAAAAGAGCCTCAACGCCCTCCCCGGCCTGATCAGCGACATCATCTCGTTCAGCTGCGGCCGCGACGTGATCCGTTCCGAGCGTTCCTACGACCTGGCCCTGGTCTCCGACTTCGCCGACCTCGACGCCCTGAACCGCTACCAGGTTCACCCCGACCACCAGGCGGTCGTGACCAAAGTCAAACTGCTCGCTTCAGGCGTGGTCGCCGTCGACTACGAGTGCTGAGACGAAACTCACTCTTGATTGACGAGGGCCGGCAGAAATGCCGGCCTTTTTATTTTGAACCCAACTCATCCAGCCTCAATCCCCTGTCGACATCCTGCCACTCTCCTGAACACGCAATGGCTCCTCCCTATTTTTCCGACACTTCATCCAGCATCCGGACAGCCTTCGGGCCGACTCAGAAAAACCGTGGCCGATGCCAGCATTGACATGGAAAAGTCACGAGCTATGCTGTCTGCATTGGCTCTTTCAAATCTCACGCCTGTCAACAGGGTGCCCATAAATACGACGATGCTGTGTCAAACCAACCTGCAATAAGGGGGACTGGCAATGGCTGAATACGAAAAGCAGGTCTTTTACGATTTTTCAATTGTGATTATAGGCATCATCCTGATTGTGATATCCTACAGCGAACTCACCGAAGAGGACGGCCCCAAGGTAGAATACATTTATCCGGAAAATTTTTTCGCCGATACCTACGACTATCCGTTTCGGGATCAAGCAGGGGTAGTATGGCACCCTAAGTACCATGATGACGGCGAACTCTCCTGGGTCAGATCCCGGGGAGGAAAAATCCGCATTGCTCAAGACGGCCGCATTATCCCCACCACCCCCTTAAGCAAAGAGGATATGCAGAAGACCTGCGTTGAATGTCATGAGGATAAGATTTGACGGCTAACTTGTCCCGTGCTCTATCGCAAAGCTGCCGACAACACAAAGACCAATAAGGACGAAACAAATGACTGGGCAAAACCGTAAAGACATCCACCGCGGCCTGGCGGTGGCCATCGTGCTGAAAAAAGACCAGAGGAGCGGCAAGCTCACCGAAGGGATCGTTAAAGATATCCTGACCAGCGCCCCGGTTCACTCGCGGGGGATCAAGGTCAGGCTGGAAGACGGTCAAGTCGGCCGGGTCCAGGGCCTGGCCGGCCAGAGCTGCAACTGAGCAGAACAAAAGCCAAAGAAAAAGCCCCGGTCAGTTGCGCCGGGGCTTTTCTTTATCTGATGCTGTTCTTTCAAAGTCCCCTTGGGGGATTTTCCTTGGTTATCCCAAGTAGATAAACGTTGAAATTATGAGGTGGATCCAAAGTGGCCAGGTGGCTCAGAGACGTTCGTCATGTCTTCCTCCTTTGGCTTTTGTCTTTGAATTAATCCTACCTTAAAATAGGTCGTTGTAAAGCCCAGCAGAGGATTATCTCCTCTCGGAATGCCGCCCGAGCTCAGCCGCACTGCGCTGAGCTCACCAACCGAGACAAACGACCGCCAGCAGGGTCAGGCCGATGCCGAGCAGCCGCCTTGAAGTCAGTTTTTCCCGGTAGATCAGCACCGAAAGGATCATGGCGATGACGAAATGCATCCCGGCAATCAGGGCGATCGCCGACAGGGGGCCGCTGGCCAGGGCGGTGAGAAAGGCGTAAAAACCGAAAAAATTAAGCAGCCCCATGAGAATGCCGAGCTTGATCGCTTCGCGCTGGCTTCCGCCGGCCGTTTTCCGCCCCCATTTCCTTTCGAACGCCAGACAAAATCCGGTCGCCAGCAGGTAGGAGAGAGCCATAAAGGCGACCTTGCTGGTGGCGACCGCGGCAAGCTTGCTGGAGATCGAGGCGAGCGCACCGCACAGCACGCACGCAGCGATCAGCAACAGGCCGGTGCGGGTGTTGCCATCCGGGTGGGCGGCGCCCCTGGCTTCGCCGGCCATCACCACGATCACAGCCAGACCGGCCAGAACTCCGGCCCACTGCAACGGCTCCAATCGCTCGCCGAAATAGACCAGCGAAAAGAGGATGACGACCAGGAGACTGAGGCGGGTAAGCGGAAAGGTCAACGTCGCCGGCAGGTGCCGGAGGGCTTCCATGTGGGCGACGGTGGTCAGGGTAAAGGCGAGGCTGTTGATCAGCGACATGACGATCAGGATCGAGAGGTTTCCGACCTCCTCCCCCGACAGCAGGAAAATCGTGCCGCTCAACAGGGTGACGGTTCCCATGAAGACCGTCGTGGTCAGGGAGGAACTGCAGTTGCGCTCGGCCACGACCTTGTAGAGAAAACGCTGGGTGCCGAGCAGCAGCAGAGCGGCGACGCTGAATAGATACCACGAAGTCATAACGGCCTTGGGTTGCCAGGAGTGATTCTGCTTGACGCGTGCGGCAGTTTACCCTTTATTGGATGGCGCATCCGCATAAATTTTCGGTTTATAACCCCGATAAAGGTATTAACGCAGAGGCAGAGACAACCGAAAAACATCCTTTTTGGCATTAGCTTTTTCTCTGCGCCCTTGCGTCATTGCGTTAAAATCAGCCTTTGATTTGGCTGGCTTTTCTTTGGTTACAGATAAGCCCAAAGCATTCAAACAGAGATAACGGGGATGAAACTGAAAAACCCAGGACCTTGTTTTTGAATTGTTAGTCAACAGGTAGCAACTTGAGTTCGGGGCATAACCAGATTTCATTTTGCCGCTCACAGGCCAGAAAGCAACCTTATGGACCGCGCCTCCCGCAACCGGCTCACCGACAAGCTCATCCCCCAGTTTCCCGGCGACAGCCTGTTCGAGCGCATCGCCCGCACTGTCTGCCGGGCCGGCTGCCTGCCCCGCAAGGAACTGTACGAAGCCTGGGAAACCGCCCGCCGGGTGCGCCGGCGCTTTCGCGGCGGGCGGATCGTCGATCTCGCCTGCGGCCACGGCCTGCTGGCGCAGATCCTGCTGCTGCTCGACGACAGCTCGCCCCTGGCCCTGGCCGTCGACCGCCGGCTCCCGGAGAGCGCCGCCAAACTGCACGCGGTGCTGACTGAAGAGTGGCCGCGCCTGGCGAACCGGGTGCAGTGGCTTGAGGACGACCTTGAAACGGTTCAACTGCAGCCCGGCGACCTGGTGGTTTCAGCCCACGCCTGCGGCGCCCTGACCGACCTGATCCTCGAACGGGCGGCCTCCGCCAGGGCCCGGGTGGCGGTACTCCCCTGCTGCCACGATTTGAAGCAGGGCGACCTGGGGGGACTGCAGGGATGGCTTGACGGCCCGCTGGCCATGGACGCCACTCGCGCCGCCCGGCTGCGCGAGCGGGGCTACCGAATCTTCACCCAGGCCATCCCTGACGACATTACCCCGAAAAACCGCCTGCTGCTGGGCGAACCGAAGAGCACGTAAACCACCGCATAAGGGCCAGGCTGCAAATCGACAGCCTGGCCCCATGGTTATTGGTCTACCGGCTCAGGCCGGTGCTGACTCAGCCTTTCTGCAAAAATGCCGACATCGCCTCGGCCACCTTGCGTCCCTCGCGCATGGCCAGGATCACCGTCTGCGGCTCATGGACCACATCGCCGGCGGCGAACACCCCCTCGCGGGTGGTCATGCCATATCTGGGCTCCTGCTCGGTAATGACGTAGCCCTTGTCGTTGGTATTGATGCCGGTGGTGGTCGACACGATACGGGCGAAAGGCTTCTGGCCGATGGCCACGATTACCTTGTCACAGGGCATCTCCCGCTCGCTGCCGGGGAGCGGCAGGATCACCCCGTCACGCCCGCCAACCTGGCGCGGGGCAAAGGACTGCAGGGTGACCCCGGTGACCCGCTGCTGACCATGAATGCGGCTGATGCTGGCCTGGAACAGGAACTCAACCCCCTCTTCGAGGGCTTCGCGGTACTCCTTCTCGCTCGACCGCCGCTCCTTCTCGGTGACGATGTCCATTACCGTCACCGAGCCGGCCCCGAGACGCAGGGCCGTGCGGCCGGCATCGACGGCGACGTTGCCGGCGCCGATCACCACCACCCGGTCATCCTTGTCGATCGGCAGGTGGGTTTCGGGAAGCGAACCTTCCATGACCAGGTTAACCGTTTCGAGAAAATAGATCGCCTGCATGGCGCCGGCGAGGTCCTCCCCCTCGACCCCGAGTTTTTTCGAAAGCCCGGTGCCGGTGCCGATGAAAATCGCCCGGTAGCCCATGGCAAACAGTTGGTCGATGGTAAGATCCTCACCGATCACCACCCCGGTCTCGATGCGCACGCCGAGGCCGCGGACAATCTCGATCTGGCGGGAGACCATTTCCTTGGGCAGACGGTATTCGGGAATGCCGTAGCGCAGAACCCCGCCGGGGACCGCGTGAGCCTCGAAAACGGTCACCCGGTAGCCTTCCTTGGCCAGAATCGCCGCCACCGACAACCCGGCCGGGCCGGAACCGATGACCGCCACCTTGGCCTTGATCCGGTCGAGGGTCAGCTCCATTTCCCGGTCGGCCAGAAACCGCTCGAGCTTGCTGATCTTGATCCCCTCCCCCTTGCGGTTGAGGACGCAGGCCCCCTCGCACTGTTCGTTATGCGGGCAGACCCGGGCGCAGATCACCGCCAGGTTGCTCTTTTCGTTGAGAATGTCGATGGCCTGCCGGTAATCGCCGTCGACGATCGCCTGAGCAATTTCAGGAATCCGGTTTTCGATCGGACAGCCACTGACACAGGCGGGATTTTTACATTTGAGACAGCGCTTGGCCTCGGCAACCGCCTCGGCCTCGCTGAAGCCTTTTTCCAGTTCTTCAAAATTGAGCATGGGAAACCTTTATTGGGAGGAAATCGACAGTGGCACATTGGTCATACCAATAAGAATAGCGGCAGGCACGGGGCAAAGTCAAGTATCGACGCCGACCATATGCCGACAGGCACCCCATGGATCGCCACCTCTCTTGAATTAATCAAAAAATGTGTTTTATGTTTAGTAACGACTATTTCTGGAGAAAGGCAAGGCCATGATGATCCGCGTCGAGTATCCTGACGGAACCCAGCAGCTGGTCCGTCCCTATGTGTTGAGCCAATTGATCGACAAGCAGGCCATCACCCGCTTCGAACGCGCGGGGGGCTGGGCCGTTCTGGGCGAAGCCCGCCTGCGCTCGGCGGGCGGCTCATTTCTCCGCGGGGAAAACCGTCGTTGCTCGGCCTGAGCCACCGCCACCGCAACATTTCCCGCTCCGGCAACTGATGCCTTACGCTCTGCTCGCCGACCTGGCGCTGCTGCTGCACTTCGGCTTCATCCTCTTGGTTGTCATCGGCGGATTGGCCGTGCTGCGCTGCCCGCGCCTGGCCTGGCTGCACCTGCCGGCGGTTGCCTGGGGGACGGCGGTCGAACTCTGCGGCTGGTTCTGCCCCCTCACCGACCTGGAAAATTACTGGCGCCGGCAAGCAGGCGGCCCCGGGTACGACAGCTCATTCATCGATCGCTACCTGACGCCGCTGATCTATCCCGACGCCCTGACCCGCGAAACCCAGATCGCGCTCGGCCTGATCGTGCTGACAATTAACCTGCTGATTTACGGATGGCTGCTGTACCGGCAACAGGGGAAAACCCGCTAAGAGGCTGTCGGACTTAGCGGACCGAAACGAAAAATTGGATGTTCGATACCAAATTTTCGAGAATCTGGTTATGCACTTCGCTCCAGTGATCTCCTATATTTCAGGCGAAAACAGGAGCAAAGCCAAAAACCAAAATCGGCGGGTCGCGTCCCGCCAGACGCCTTACTTTTTGCAAGCCGCCAAAAAGTAAGCAAAAATCAGCCTCCCCGGCCGGGGGCATGACTGTCGCGGCGGGATGGTGGCGCCTGCGGACGGTCCCGTCCCTTTTTCTCCGGCGGCGCCCTGTGGCACCGGTGGGGTTCCGCCGCAGGTGGAAGCGCGACATGAAAGAGCGGGTCGCTTAGTGAGTGGATTGAGGGGTGCGGATATCTTCTCCCTCCTTCGCGTGACCTTTCTCGCTGACCGCCAATTTGCGACGCTGGCGGCCCAAGATGGGGTTTTTACCCAACAGCTTTGCTGAAATGGTGGACGCGACCGCAGGACTCAGGCACCCGCAGCCTCTGCGGCCGTGGAACCGCACCGCAATCGTCGCGCTGTTTCTCCATTGCTGATGTGATCGCAGGAGCCGGCGCCCGCTGCGACAGTGATGCGGCGCAGCCACCGTCTTTTC
>JAQYWA010000414.1 GCA_030145265.1 Desulfuromonas sp.
TTCCCCTCCGGCGCCGAACTGGTCGCCGGATTTGACAACAGGCGTACGCGGACGGTTACCGAGCCCAGTCCGGTTATCAACCCCGCCTATCGCAGCGAAGCCAGCCTCAGCCTGATTCAGCCTCTGTTGCAGGGCTTCGGTCAGACTGTCACCGAACAACGGATTCTGTTCGCGGTGCAGGATCGTCATGTCGTGGTGCAGGAATTACGGGCTCAAGCCTTTGCTCTGCTGACCCAGGTGCGGGACAGTTATTATGATATTTTGCGCTATCGCGACAACCTGAAATACCGTGAGACTTCGGTAGCCCTGGCCAATAAAATCCTTGATGAAAACCGTTCGCGGGTCAGGGCCGGGGTTATGCCACCGATCGAGATCCTCGAAGCCGAGGTTGGGCTGACCCAGCGTGAGCGGGAACTGCTCGATGCCCAGCGCGCTTACCAGGATGCTCTCGATCAACTTGCGGTGCTGCTGAACTTTCCCCAGGGCGTTGAGGTTGGTGACGACGAACTGCTGGCCCATGAACTGCAAGCTAACGAGGAACTCGGTTTTCAGGCCGCTCTGAGCAAGCGTCCCGACCTCCAACAGCGGCAGCGCGAAATCGAAAAGCTGGATATCGAGCGTACCGTCAACCGCAACCAGTTGCTTCCCGCTGTCGACCTGTCGGCCCGCTATGCGTACAAGGGGTTGGGGGAGGACTACAGCGACGATCTCAACAGCATCGGTAGCGACGATCTCAACGACTGGAACATCGGCCTGTCGCTCAGTTATCCGCTCGGCAACCGTGAGGCGCGCAATGAATTGCGCAAAACCGAGCTGCGCATCAAGGGGCAGCAGGCCCGCCTGCTGCAGTTTCGCGAAGAGGTCCGCAATGAAATCCGGGCTGCGGTGCGTCTGCTGGACGTGAACCGTAAAAAAATCGAAGTGGCCCGCCGCGGCCGGGAACTATCCGAAGAAAAACTCCGCACCCTGCTCAAGCGCAAGGAAGTCGGGCTCGCCACCACCCGCGACGTTCTCGAAGGCGAAGACGACCTGGCCCGGGCCCAAACCGACCAGATCGCTTCCCTGGCTGACTATAACCGCTCGGTTACCGAGTACCTGCGCGTAAGCGGCCTGTTGCTCGAAAACGAAGGGGTCACCCTCGTCGGACTCCCCGACCCAGAGAGCGCCGAACCGTTGCTGGACATGCAGAAGCCATGACCCTTTCTCTCGGCCACATCGCTTATATCAACTGCGCCCCGTTTTTTCATTATCTGCCCCAGTGCGGCTTTGTCGGGCGCATTGTCAGCGGTGTACCATCTCAACTCAATCGGTTGCTGTCCGAGGGGGAAATCGACGTCAGTCCCTCCTCGTCCTTCGAATACGCCCGTAACTGGCGTGACTACCTGCTGCTCCCCGAGTTGTCGATCAGTTCTTGCGGCGAAGTCAAGAGCGTTCTGCTCTTCTCGGATCGCCCCCTAGAACAACTGGAAGGTGCCGATATCGCCCTGACCGGCGATTCCGCGACGTCTATTAATCTTCTACAGGTGATTTTTCGGGAATTTTACGGATTCCGCAATTATCGCTGCCAGGTGCCTACTTGCCCAGTCGAAGAGGTTATTGCCGCCGGAGGCACTGCGCTGCTTATTGGTGATCGTGCGCTCAAGGAAGCACAGAACAGCCGGGCCCGTTTTATCTACGATCTGGGGGACCTCTGGCTCCAGCATACCGGTCTGCCGTTTGTTTTTGCCTTGTGGATATTGCGTCGGCAGGCGGTCGCAGATAAAAGTGAACTGGTGCGCCAGCTGCAGCGGCAGCTCAACGCTTCCAGGGATATGGCCTTTGCCTCCCTGCCGCAGCTGGCGGCCGAAACCCCCGAGTGCAGCTGGATGGGGGAGGCGGGGCTGGTCGATTACTGGAACTGTATGTCCTACGAACTCGGCATCGCCCATCTGGAAGGGTTGAAAATTTATTTTCAGCTCTGCCTCCGCCATGGGCTTCTGGAGGAGATGCCGGAGTTGGCGTTTTTCGCGTGACCGCTTGCTCAATCAGGCGCCGGTTCGATCCATGTAATCGCGCAGGATTTCGGCATGATCGAAACAGAGCGGCGAAGGCAGGTTGTCGAGAGCAAACAGCTTGGCACTGGCCGC
>JAQYWA010000415.1 GCA_030145265.1 Desulfuromonas sp.
GACGAAGAAGAGACCTCTGCCGCAAGCCGAGCATGGCCTTGTGCCGGTTTTCCACTGCTCGCAAGAGATCCCCTGCGATCCTTGCACGGCGGTCTGCCCCCAGGGCTTGATCACCATCGACAAGACCGACATCCGCCAGATTCCGAACTTCATGGGGGAACAGTCGGGCAAGGCCTGTATGGGGTGTGAGAAATGCGTCACCGTCTGCCCCGGTTTGGCCATTACCCTGGTGGACTACCGCGAAGACCCGGAATATCCCACCGTGGCTCTCGCCTACGAATTCCTCCAGGAAAGTATCCACATCGGCGACGAGGTCACGGTGCTGGACGCCGAGGGGAAGGACCTTGGCAATGTGGAAGTGACGAGCGTGCGGGCACTCCAGGCCCACGATCGCACACTCGTCCTCAAAGTCAAAGCGCCCAAAGCCTACGCCCAGCGGATCACCGGCATTCGTGTGCAGGAAGAGAGGGTGACCCGTCCAATGGAGCACAGGGTCCAACGCATCACCGACGACACCATTATCTGCCAGTGCGAACGGGTGACGGCCTCCGAGATTCGGGCCCTCATCCGCCAGGGCTGCCGCGACCTCAACGAGATCAAGGCCGTAAGCCGATCGGGCATGGGCGCTTGCGGCGCCAGAACCTGCCATCCGTTGATCCATCGCCTGTTCATGGAAGAAGGGGTTCCGGAAACCGAATTGGTGAATCTGGTGACTCGACCGCTCTTTATGGAGGTGCCTCTGGGCGTCTTCGCGGGTAACGTGGAAAAGGAGAAGCCGAATCGTGCCTGAGAGGAGCGTGCCGCATTACGACGTGATCATCATCGGGGCAGGCAGCGTGGGTGTGCCGGCGGCCTTCTCGCTGAGCAACGCCGGGCTGCGCATCCTGGTGCTTGATCGGATGCCGAGTGTGGGACAAGGGTCCAACAAGGCAGCGATCGGCGGCATCCGGGCCACCCACTCCGACCCGGCCAAGGTTCGCCTCTGCTTGCGCAGCATCGAGATATTTTCCACTTGGAAGGAACGCTACGGTGATGAAATCGAGTGGTACAAAGGCGGCTATTCCTTCGTGGCCTACCGGGAGCACGAAGAAAAGCTCCTCAAAGATTTGATAGCCATCCAGCACTCCTATGGGCTCAACATCCGGTGGCTGGACCGGGACACCCTGCTGGAGGTGGTCCCCGGTCTCAACCCCGACGGTCTCATCGGCGGTACGTACTCGCCGGATGATGGCAACGCCTCGCCCCTTTTGGCCATTCATGCCTTTTTTCGCCGTGCCGAGCACCTGGGCGCCAAGTTTCACTTCAACGAGACGGTGACCGATCTGGTCATCAGGGGCGGGCGGGTTCGAGGGGTTAGGACGAACAAGGGGGAATACGGCGCGGGGGTGGTCATCAACGCGGCCGGGCCCTGGGCCCGACCCGTGGCACAGATGGCCGGCATCGACGTGCCGGTACGCCCCGATTCCCACGAGGCGGCCATCACCGAGGCAGTGGCCCGTTTCCTCGATCCCATGGTGGTGGATCTCCGCCCCGGGCCCGGTTCCGCCAACTGCTACTTCTACCAGGGCCCTACCGGTCAGATCCTGTTCTGCATCACTCCCAGTCCGAACCTCTGGGGCGAGGACACCCGCGAGACGAGCGGGTTTCTGCCGATGGTAGCGCGACGTATGGTCGACCTGATGCCCCGCCTGAAGAACATCCGGGTGCGGCGCACCTGGCGCGGCCTGTATCCCAACACGCCCGATGGATTTCCCATCCTCGGCTGGGCAAAAGAAGTCGAAGGCTTTCTTCTGGCCGTGGGCATGGGCGGCCAGGGTTTTATGCTGGGTCCCGGCCTGGGCGAGTTGCTGGTTCGCCTGATCACAGACGACCTCGAACCCGAGGATCACGAGGTGCTGGCGGATCTTTCACCGTATCGAAAACTTGCGGGGCATGAAGAGCTCGAGTAGTTTGTGGTATTTATTTTTCGCTAATTCCCTTTGGTCTAAAGACCTTCTTCGGTCTGCCTGGTTTTCCCATTTCCAGCCTGATGCCCAGCCTTCTTCCTCTAGTTGATATTTTCCGCTCAGGTATCCCCGCTGGACGACATAGCATCGGGGTCGCGTCTGCACATTTCATTTTCTCA
>JAQYWA010000416.1 GCA_030145265.1 Desulfuromonas sp.
GGGCTTTTTTATTTTCAGACCAGGGCAAGGGCGCTTTCGGCAGGTACGAAAGCGCCCTTGTGTTTTGAAAGGAGACCGATCATGGCAAGCGGCTGCCCGATGATGAACATGAAAACCCAGAGTGATCACCCCTGCTTCGGCGGCGATCACAGCAAGGCGGGGCGCATCCATCTGCCCGTCGCTCCGGGCTGCAATATCAAGTGTGGTTTTTGCGAGCGCAAATTCGATTGCGCCAACGAAAGTCGTCCCGGCGTCACCAGCAAGGTGCTGACTCCGACCCAGGCGGTCGAGCGGGTGCGACTGGTCAAACGGCACATGGAACGGCAGGGCGGACCCCAGCTGAAGGTGGTGGGAATCGCCGGCCCCGGCGACCCGCTGGCCAACCCGAAGACCTTCGACACCTTCAAGCTGGTGCGCGAGGCCTTCCCCGAGATGACCCTCTGTCTGTCGACCAACGGCCTGCGCCTGCCGGAGATGCTGGAGCAAATCCTCGAGTACGACGTGCATAGTCTGACCGTGACCATCAACGCCCTGACCCCGAAAACCGGTGCCAAGGTCTACGAATGGATCCAGCATGACGGCCACCGACTGGCCGGCGAGGAGGCCGCGGCAATCCTGCTCGAACGGCAGTTCAAGGGGCTGGAGATGGCCACCAAGGCCGGGCTGCTGGTCAAGGTCAACAACGTTTACATCCCCGGGGTCAACGACCACGAAACCCTCGATCTGGCCATCAAGGTGCGTAACCTCGGCGCGGCGATGATGAATATCATCCCGATGATTCCCATCGGCCTCTTCAAGGACCTCGAGCGGCCCTCCGATGCGGTGATGGACATGGTGCGCAACCAGGCCGAACTGATCCTCTCCCAGGCCCGCCACTGCAAACAGTGCCGCGCCGACGCCGCCGGCATCGTCGGGCAGGACATCGATCTGGAACTGCTTGAAGCCAACGCGAGTTAAAAATTCAAGAGCGGCCTCTCGCCCGTTCGCTTCGCTTACTCGAGCACGCAGAGGACACAGAGAAATGCAAGGGATAAGCATGGAAGTTTCTTGGTTTACTATGGCTGTTTTTTCTGTTTCTTACTGGGTTCAGATTTTCCTCTGCGATCTCTGCGCGCTCTAGCGAATGCAATGAGCGGGCGAGAGGCCGCTTTTGAAGGAAGTTCCCGATTATGACCGAACTGCTCGATTTGACCATCGCCGCCTTGCTCGATCGACACCCCGGTCACCGCCCTCTCCGGCGACCGGCGGCTGGTGATCAAGAACGGCGCGATTGCCGCGGTGCTCGAAACCAGCGCCGAAGAGCGGGCCGGGCTGACCCAGCTCGACGCTCTCGACCGAAAGCTGGCCGAATTGCGGGACCAGGTGCGGCGCGGGGGACGAGTGGTGTTGGAGGCGGGGTTGTTCGGCGGCGCACCGTAGGGGAACTCTTATCTCGGCTGCTGGTGAGTTTGTCGATACCGCCGACAAAGGTTCACCCCTGATTGGCTCTAGCGGCAGATCATTTCATAAACTTTCAAGTAGCTTGTAATACTCCTCGAGATTGCGAAGAGATTCCATCGTAATGAGGTACAAGATCCAACTGAGCACAAGGATGCCTATGGTGAGACCGATCTTCCATGCCCGAGATGTTTGTGGCCGCCACCAAATCAGGGGCAAGGCCAGCGGCCCCACGCAACCCAGGGCAATGACGATGAAGGTTGTTTGAAAATACCATGGAAGCTTTTCGTCTGCAGGGCGCGGACGCTTGGAGGCATCGAGAAACTCACCACAGTGTTTGCACTTGATCGCGTCGTCTTGAATCTCTTCCGCGCAGAAGGGGCACTTTTTCATTATCTTCTTTCTTGCAAAGAGTGCCTCACCATCGGCTCAATCCGATGCCAGGCGACTCATGGCATGTGTGAGGTTCCAATTTGGTAGCGGCCCATTCGAGAATCACCGCTGTCTCAATCGTATGCTTCCTTTTGAATTATTCCAAGTATTTCTTCCCATTACAAAAATTGATTGTTTTTCAGAAAAGTGAGGCCACTTCATTTACTTTTTCCTGGATAAGGGTCCTGGCAACAGGCATTGATGAATCCCAGACACGCGTGCTCAGACCCGATCCTGACTTCATTATCCATATG
>JAQYWA010000417.1 GCA_030145265.1 Desulfuromonas sp.
CTCGGCTGGGGCGTCGGCGGCATTGAGGCCGAGGCCGCCATGCTTGGCCAACCGATTTCGATGCTGCTGCCCGAGGTGGTCGGCTTCCGCCTTGTCGGGGCGCTGAGCGAGGGGGTGACCGCCACCGACCTGGTGCTGACCGTGACCCAGATGTTGCGTCAGTTCGGGGTGGTCGGCAAGTTCGTCGAATTCTTTGGCACCGGGCTGACGAAGCTGCCGCTGGCTGACCGTGCCACCATCGCCAACATGTCCCCCGAGTTCGGCGCCACTTGCGGCTTTTTTCCGGTTGACCAGATCACCCTCGACTACCTGCGCCTCTCCGGGCGCAGCGACGAAACGCTGACTCTGGTCGAGGCCTATGCCAAGGCGCAGGGCCTTTGGCGTAGCGACGACACCCCCGATCCCGAGTTCACCGATGTGCTCGAACTCGATCTCGCCACGGTCAAACCGAGCCTGGCCGGGCCTAAACGTCCCCAGGATCGGGTCAACCTCGATGGACTCAAGGCAGCCACCGATCAGGCAATTCCGGCTGACGCGCAGGATAAGCAGGTGCCGGTCGCCGAGGCCGACTATGCGCTGAAGCAGGGGGACGTGGTGATCGCCGCCATCACCTCCTGTACCAACACCTCCAACCCGGCGGTGATGATGGGGGCCGGGCTGCTGGCGAAAAAGGCGGTCGAAAAGGGGCTGCGCCAGAAACCCTGGGTCAAGACCTCGCTGGCACCGGGTTCCAAGGTAGTCACCGACTATCTCAATAAGGCCGGACTGCAGTCCTATCTCGATCAGCTCGGGTTCAATGTGGTCGGCTACGGATGCACCACCTGCATCGGCAACTCGGGCCCGCTGGTCGGTCCCATTGCCGCCGCTATCACGGAGGGCGACTTGACGGTCTGCTCGGTCCTTTCCGGCAATCGCAACTTCGAAGGACGCATTCACGCCCAGACCCGGGCCTGCTGGCTGGCCTCGCCGCCGCTGGTGGTGGCTTTCGCTTTGGCCGGGACCACTCGCATCAACCTGGCCCATGAGCCGCTTGGTAAGGATGCCGAGGGCCGGCCAGTGTTTCTAAAAGACGTCTGGCCGAGCGACGTTGAGATCGCCGAACAGGTGGAAAAAGTGTCATCAGGGATGTTCCGCGAGAAGTACGCCGACGTGTTCACCGGCGAGGAGAGTTGGCGTACCCTGCCGATCCCCGAGGGGACAACTTACGCCTGGGATGCCGCCTCGACCTACGTCAAGGAACCCCCGTTTTTCTCCGTGCAAGAGGCGGTTCCGGAAGGGTTGGCCGGCTTTGATGGGGCCCGTATCCTGGCTCTGTTGGGCGACTCCATCACCACCGACCACATCTCTCCGGCTGGCAGCATTCTGGCCAGCAGCCCGGCCGGCGTCTACCTGCGTGAGCGGGGGATCGGGCCGGCCGATTTCAATTCCTACGGCTCGCGGCGGGGCAACCACGACGTGATGATGCGCGGCACCTTTGCCAACATCCGCCTGCGCAACGAAATGGTGCTTGAAAAGGAAGGTGGTTTCACCCGCCATGTGCCGAGCGGCGAGGAGTTGAGTATTTATGATGCCGCCATGCGCTACCAGGCGGAAGGGACGCCGTTGGTGATCATCGCCGGCAAGGAGTACGGCACCGGCTCCAGCCGCGACTGGGCCGCCAAGGGGACTCTGTTGCTCGGGGTGCGGGTGGTGTTGGCCGAAAGTTATGAGCGTATCCATCGTTCCAACCTGATCGGTATGGGGGTGCTGCCGTTGCAGTTCCAGTCGGGCGAGAGCCGCAAGTCGCTGAACCTTGACGGCAGCGAGACTATCGACCTGATCGGTCAGCAGCAGCCGTTGCTGCCTGGTCAGGAAGTTCCGCTGGTCATCCGGTCTGCCGACGGGAGCCAGCAGGAAATTTCGACCATCTGTCGCATCGACACTTTGAATGAGGTCGGCTATTATCAGGGCGGCGGCATTCTAAATTACGTGTTGCGTCGACTGCTCTAACCTCTCTTTGTTTTCTCGATGGGCCGGTGAAAAATACAACTGATGACAATACCAAGCCGGCAGCGCCTGGGCGCCCTGCCGGCTTGGCCGTTCTTATTTTCACCACTATACTGACCCTCTCGGCCCTGTATGC
>JAQYWA010000038.1 GCA_030145265.1 Desulfuromonas sp.
CATAACCCTGTACCAGCGGGTAAAGGAACTCGTGAATGGCAATCGGCTGGTGTCCGGTAAAACGCTTATGGAAATCGTCGCGTTCAAGCATCCGGGCCACCGTGTAGCGGGAGGCGAGCCCGATCAGGTCGGCGGCGGACATCGTCCCCATCCAGCTGCTGTTAAAAACGACCTCGGTCTTTTCCGGGTCCAGAATCTTGAACACCTGCTCCTTGTAGGTCTGGGCGTTCTGCAGAACCTGCTCGCGGGTCAGCGCCTTGCGGGTTTCGTTCTTGCCGGTCGGGTCGCCAATCATGCCGGTAAAATCCCCGATCAGAAAGCAAACATGATGACCGAGATCCTGAAACTGCTTGAGCTTCTGGATCAAAACGGTATGACCGACGTGCAGGTCAGGAGCCGTCGGGTCAAAACCGGCCTTGATTCGCAGCGGAACCCCGGCTTTGATCGACTGGGCTATTTTTTCTTCAAGCTCCGCCTCGACGAGAATTTCCACTGCACCGCGACGGAGGATGGCCATCTGTTCCTGTACCGACTTCATACTCGACTCGTCCTTCAATGGTTAGTCTTTGATCTCTTCAAGAATCCGCTCAACTCCGGTCGCTCGACCGGTTTCTTCGTCGATGGTCAGCACGACCCCACACACCGTCGCATCCTTTTTGGCAACCTCGAAACGAACCGGCAACAGAGAAAGGAACTTTTCTACCGCAAGCTCCTTACGGATGCCGATAACGGAATCGCGGCTGCCGGTCATGCCGACGTCGGTGATATAAGCGGTCCCCCCCGGCAGTATGCGCTCGTCGGCGGTCTGCACATGGGTATGTGTTCCGACCAGGGCGGAAACCCGGCCATCCAGATAGCAGCCCAAAGCCGCCTTCTCGCTGGTCGCCTCGGCATGGAAATCGACCAGTATCACCTGAGTCTGCTGGCGCAACTCGTCAACCAAGGCATCTGCGGTACGGAACGGGCAGTCCAGATTGTTCATAAAAACCCGCCCCTCAAGATTGATGATCCCAACCTTGATGCCGGCGCTGGTGGAAAAGACCCCGTGACCGCGACCGGGCAGCCCGGCCGGATAATTCGCGGGACGCAGCAGACGCTTCTGGCTGTCGAGATAATCGTAAATCTCACGCTTGTCCCAGATGTGATTGCCGGAGGTCAGCACATCGACGCCAAGATCGTAGAACTCCCGCGCCAAATCGGCGGTCAGCCCGAAGCCAGCCGCAGCATTTTCGCCATTGACCACCACCAGATCGATCTCGTTACGATCGATCAACCGCCCCAACCGGCTGGACAGGGCAACCCGTCCGGTGCGACCTACAACATCACCAATAAAAAGAATTTTCAAGAAAACAACTCCAACACCTGATCAGAACAACAAACAGCCACGACCCGCAGCCTCTGCCTACTTGGCGTATTCAGTGGCACGGGTTTCGCGAATGACATTCACCTTAATCTGCCCCGGATAGGTCATTTCAGCTTCGACCTTGCGGGCGATATCCTTAGCCAAAACATACGACTGGGCATCGGAAACTTCTTCGCTGGAAACCATCACACGGATCTCGCGGCCAGCCTGAATCGCATAACAGCTGGAAACTCCGTGGAAGGAGGTCCCGATACGCTCCAGATCTTCGAGACGCTTGACGTAGGTCTCGAGCATCTCGCGCCGGGCGCCGGGACGGGCACCGGACAGGGCATCGGCGGCCTGGACCAGAACGGCAAGAATTGTTTCAGGCTTCTCGTCTTCATGGTGAGCAGCCAGAGCATGGACGATCTTGGGCGTCTCGCCGTACTTGCGAGCGAGATCGGCACCGATAACGGCATGGGAACCCTCGATCTCATGGTCGACCGCCTTGCCGATATCGTGCAGCAGGCCGGCCCGCTTGGCCTGCTTGACATTGAGGCCAAGCTCGCTGGCCATGATACCGCAGAGGAAGGCTACCTCAAGGGAGTGCTGGAGCACGTTCTGACCATAGGAGGTCCGATAACGGAGCCGGCCAACCAGCTTGATGATCTCCGGGTGGATGCCGTGCACACCGACATCAAAGGTCGCCTGCTCGCCCGCCTCGCGGATTGCCTCATCCACCTCCTGCGCGGCCTTGGCGACCACCTCCTCGATGCGTGCAGGATGAATCCTACCGTCAGTCACCAGGCGCTCGAGGGTCAATCGCGCCACTTCGCGGCGCACCGGGTTGAACCCGGAAATAATAACCGCCTCGGGGGTATCGTCGATAATCAGGTCGATACCGGTCGCCGCTTCGATCGCGCGGATATTGCGTCCCTCGCGGCCGATGATCCGGCCCTTCATTTCGTCGGACGGCAGCGGCACCACGCTAACCGCCTTTTCGGCGACGTAATCACCAGCGTAGCGCTGGATAGCCAGAGCCAAAATCTCTTTCGCTTTTTTATCGGCAGTTTCCTTGGCCTCGTCCTCGATCTGCTTGATCCGCTTGGCCCCGTCGTGACGGGCTTCACTTTCCATGCTGGCGATAAGGGATTCCTTCGCCTCATCAGCCGTCATCCCGGCGATTTTTTCCAGTTTTTCGGCCTGCTGGCTGACCAGATTTTCCGCCTCTCTTTCGCGATTGCGAATTTTCTCTTCAAGCAGCGGCAGGGCCCGTTCGCGCTGAACGAGTTCTTCCTCACGGCCATCGACCTGCTGGACTTTACGATCCAGATGCTCTTCACGCTGCTGCAGACGCTTTTCCTGGGACTGGATTTCCCGCCGCAGTCCACGGGATTCCTGCTCCCACTCGGACTTGGCTTCGAGCACCGCATCCTTGGCCTGGATAACGGCCTCCTTGCGAAGGGTTTCCCCTTCCTTTTTGGCATCTTCGAGGATCTGGGCCGCAGCCCGTTCGGCATTGGCGATCTGCGAGCCAGCCAGCTTGCGGCGCAGCAACACGCCGAAGAATCCCCCGACAACCAAGGCTCCAACAATCAACAACAATACAATTTCTATCTGCAAAGCGGAATCCTCCTCTATTTATATAAAATCGAGCTTATTCCGGACAATGTTCCGGAGTGGCAAAAAAACGCAACGTGCGAGCCTCGGTAACCAGCAGGTTCATGCCGATATCGTGAGACTCCACCGGCAGGTCAGCAACCAGTTGAAACTCGAAGCAGAACCCGACAAGACAGGGACAGCGGTCGGCAGCATGCAGAAAACGGTCATAAAAGCCCTTGCCATACCCAAGTCGAAACCCGGCCTGATCGAAAGCAACCCCGGGAACCAGCATGAGGTCAAGAGCGCCTGCCGGCAGCACCGAAGATCCCGAGGGCTCAAGGACCCCGAAAGCCCCCGGCTTCAACTCATCCAGACCGGCCACCTCGACAAACTCGAGAGCCTCACCGCAAACCCTCGGGTACGCCACCCGCTTGCCAAGCCTGCGAGCGAGATGAAACAATTCCTCAGTGAACACCTCGTTAAAAACCGGACTGTACAGGGCCAGAACCGCAGCTTGGGAAAATTCCGGCATTTCAAGCAAGCGAGTTTGAGCCGCGTGGCTCAAAGCGGCGCAGGTAACGGTCGCCAAATGCCTGCGCTGTGCCAGCATAGTGGTTCGGATGGATTTCTTGGGCATGGCCAGAGATCCTTGGGTGCGATCTCTGCGTGGAGGGAAAAGAAGGGCAGCAGGCGGGTCAAGGCCGGTAACGACTGAAAATCTTTAGCCAGCTGATGTGAGCGACATTGCGCAAATCACAAAATTGAATACGGCAAGGCCCTATCAGCAATGCACCTGACACAAGGGACAGGCTCATTGTCACAACTACGACATACCATGACAACACGCACACGAAAACAGCTAAACTATACAGCCCAGGTTAAAAACCGAACCTGTTAAATGCCCATGAGAGGACACATTTGCTCTGCCAATCTATCTAAAATCTCCATACAGAGATTGTTTCTATGGCGACCGCAGTCCTTTCGAACCTGCCGCCGGACCGAGCTATGAAACCAGACCCTTGCCCGGGTCCCCCTCCCCGTTGAAATCGGCCTGTTCTATGCGATTCAGCAATGTCTGCAGCCGGGCCCGAACATCTTCGTTGCCCGCCTCGGCAGCCTGATCCTGCAGTCGGAGAAAAGCTCCGGATACATTCATCAGGGCGAGGATGGCGCAGTTCAAGGAATCTGCGGACCTGCTGACTGACATCACTTCAGAAATCTTGCCATTGACGAACTCGGCCACACGCCGCACTTCGTCAGGAGTGGCCTCGCTTTTCACCGTGAACTGCTGACCGAGAATCGTTACCTCTACCGCCTGCTTCAAGGCGTCTCTCCGTCCAGCCCATCCAGTTTGCCCAGAATCCGGTCCAACTCAGAACAGACTCCATCCCGCTCCTTAAGCAAGCCCCGGTTTTCTTCCCGCAGTTGTTGCAATTCGCGGGTCAGAGCCTGGCAATGGTCGAGCAACTGGTCGACTTTATGTTCGAGTTTCAGCACCAGCTCCAAGTTATCAGGCACCATCATCTCACAACTCCAGTACAATGGAAAATATTAGGAAAATACAGCTCTAAAGTCAAGATTTTTCAGCTTCTTTGAAATAACGCATCAACAAACAGATCCGGATCGAACGGACGCAGATCCTCAACCCCCTCGCCGATTCCAACATAACGGACCGGCAGTCCGAGTTCAGCACCAATAGCGACCACCATTCCCCCCTTGGCCGTCCCGTCGAGTTTGGTCAGGGCAATCCCCGAAATGTTGACCGCCTCCTTGAATAGACGCGCCTGGGTCAGGGCGTTCTGTCCGGTGGTGGCATCGAGAACCAGCAGCGTCTCGTGGGGAGCGTCGGGGATTTCCCGACCCAGCACCCGGTGAATCTTCTTCATCTCCTCCATCAGGTTGACCTTGGTGTGCAGTCGCCCTGCGGTATCGAGAATCAGCAGGTCCGCCTTCCTGGCCACTGCGGCCTTGGCCGCGTCAAATGCGACCGCCGCCGGGTCGGCCCCTTCGCCATGGCGAATCACATCGACTCCGGAGCGCTCGCCCCAGATCGCCAACTGCTCGGCGGCAGCGGCCCGAAAGGTGTCGCCGGCACCCAGTACCACCTTCTTTCCCTGACTGGAAAACTGGCGGGCCAACTTGCCGATGGTGGTGGTTTTGCCGACCCCATTGACACCAACCACCATAATCACGAAGGGTTTGGCACGTTCCAGATCGAGAGAGGAGGCTTCAAGTTTCAGGCGTTGACGGATCTCATCCTGCAGCACACTGCGCAGAGCCTCAACAGAAAGATCTTCCCTGGCGACGCGCTGCTCCAGCGACTGGATCAGGTCCTGAGTGGTCTGCATGCCGAAATCGGCGGTGATCAGGATTTCCTCAAGGCCCTCAAGCAGGTCCGCGTCGATTTTCCCGCTCCCCCGCAACAGGGCATCGATGCGTCCGACCAACGCGTTCTGGGTTTTGGACAGGCCGGCACGCATCCGATCAAACAGGCTGGGCGGAGCTTCTTCCCCAACCTCCGGGATTTCAGCAACAGCTGGTTCGGCAGCTGGCGCTGCGGAAATCGGCTCAGACTCCTCTTTGGCCGCCGCAGGAGGCTCGACCGCTTCCTGCGGCACCGGCCTGGCCTTGGGGGGGCGTTTTTCCTTCCGCCCCAGCCGCAACAGCAACAGGATAAACAGAGCGACCGCCAGGGTCACCAGCAAGAAGAAAACGCCCAGGGCCCCGACCTCGCGATAGGCCTCGGGGACGCCGTACTCTCCCAGCAGGGCGGCAACGGACCGTAGCCACTGGGACACCAGACCTACCAGCAGGGCGAAATATTCATTAAAAATCTTGGAAAATTCTTCCATTTGCTCTCAACTCCAGTTTTTCGGACCGCACGCATTTCTGCGGCCCACATCAGATAATTTCATCCCGCAACAGCACAACGCACCGTCGGGCCTCGAACAGAGCTCGCCCGAGGGCGTCGCTTCGATCGAGAGTCAATACCAGAAAATATTCAGGGGTTACCGGCATGATGACGACCTGCATGCGGGCCGATGTCACGACAATCTCTTTCAGGTCTGTCCCCTCGAGACGCCGGACCACATCCCGCAGGTTGGTCAAGATGACCCCTTTGTGAGCCCCGATGACCTTCAATTCGTAATCGTCCATGCTAGCTACCTGGTCGACCGATTCACCTTCCCAATCCGCCAGAATCGCGCCATTGGCCCCGGGAACAGCATCGACCAGCCTGCCCAATATTCTTTTAAACGCCATGTGCCACCTGAAATTCGTTAAACCGGACCGAAACCAGCTTGGAAACGCCTGGTTCCTCCATGGTCACCCCATACAGGATATCGGCAACCTCCATGGTCCGCTTGCTATGGGTAATGATAATAAACTGGGAGAACTTCGCCATCTCCCGTACCATTTCGTTGAACCGCCCGATATTGGCATCATCGAGCGGCGCATCGACCTCATCGAGCATGCAGAACGGCGACGGTTTGATAAGAAAAATCGAAAAAATCAGCGCGACCGCCGTCAACGCCTTCTCTCCCCCCGATAACAACGTGACATTCTGCAGTTTTTTACCTGGCGGCTGCACGACAATTTCGATGCCCGTCTCCAGCAGGTCATCTTCGTCGGTCAGCTTCAATTCACCCTGGCCGCCCCGGAACAGGCGGGGGAAAATCTCCTGAAACTTGGCATTGACCAAGTCAAACGTTTCGCGAAACCGTTTGCGAGTGGTGCGGTTGATCTTGCTGATCGCCGTCTGCAAACCGTCGAGGGACTGACGAAGATCCTCCAGCTGAGTGGTGAGGAACTGGCCCCGCTCCTCCAGTTCCCGGTACTCGTCAATGGCCGTGAGATTGACCTCTCCGATCCCCTCAATGGCCCGCTGCAGCTCCCGCAGTCGCCCCTCGGCCGCGACCGGGTCGAAATCATCAACAGCCAGCGCCCCTTCGGCTACCAAGTCGACCCGGTAGCGCTCGACAATGGTCGCCTGCAGGTGCTCCGATTCGAGCGCCAGTTCTCGCAGTTGCAGCTGGCGATTGGCCAGCTCTTCGCGTCCCTTGGCGTACCGGGTCCGCAGCTCCTTGAGAGATTGGTCTTGGGCATCGATCACGCCCTGCCCCTCTTCGAAACGAGCACGAACCGTTTCAAGCTTAACTTTTTCCTCTTCGTGGCGACGGAACAGCACGTCAAGCTCCACCCGCAGACGCTCTTTCTCGTCGTGCAGGCGTTCCCGTTCTTCGATCGCCTCCTGCTGCCGGCTGGCAATCAGCGTCCGTCGCCCCTGCAGCTCCTGGCGCAGGCGGTCGAGCCGTTCAAGCTCGTTGCGGCTGCCATCTTCCCGTTCGCGGATACTGGCCACCGACACTTTCAGCGCCGTCACCTGCTCGCGTACAATGCCGACTTCGCGGCGCAGCACCTGCAATTCTTCCTGATGGCGGACCACGGCCTCTTCCTGCTGGAGTTTCTGCTCCTCCCGAGTGCTGCGCCCCTGTCCATCTTCGTCCAGCTGCCGATCAAGCTCTCCAGCCTCCTCATGCATCTGCTCTTCTTCAAGGCAGAGGACTTCGAGGCGATCCTGCAATCGAGCTTGGTTCTCCTGCAGCCGGGCAAGATCCTTTTCGCTATCTACCACCTTCAAAGCCTGCCGGTGCAATGCCGCATCGACCTCGCGCAACCGTTCTTCGGCTTCACGCTGGTTGTCCCTGAGTTGCTGACGCAGCTGATCGAGCGTTTCCACTTCAGCTAACTGGCCCTCGAGCAACAGCGACAGCTCTTTCATTTCGCGCTTTTTGTGCAGCAACCCCTGCCCCAGCCCCTGGCGGCCGCCGCCGGTGAATTCGCCGCGGCCAGTCAGGATGTCGCCCCCCTCGGTCACCAGGACGATGCCGGCGGGGAGCGAATTCTGCCAGAATGGATCGAAGCTGTCGACCTGGTAGCAGCCCTGCAGCAGAGCGGCGACCAGCCCTTCGTGCCCGGGGCGCGGCTGAACCAGATCGCACAGCGGCGTCGCCCCAGCCAGGGCCGGTACGGACAGTGGTTGAAAACCGGAGAGCACGAAGGTACACCGGCCATCACGCCCGCGCAGAAATTCTACCGCCGCCAGCACATCATCGCGCCCGGCTGCGGGAAGAGCCTGCAGCCGCTCGCCCAGCACCGACTCGAGAGCCACCTCAAAACGGGAGGACACCTCGAACAGGTCGGCAACGGTTCCCGGGAAGCGCTCACGAAACGTAGCGTCGGCCAGCAACGCCTTGACTCCACTGCCGTACCCTTCGAAATCCCGCTCGAGCTGGCGCAGGGATTCGAGCCGGGCGCGGCTGTGATTGAGCTCTTCGCGCCGCTGCAGCAGATGCCGTTCGGTCTCTTCGATGCGCTGCCGCAAGCTGGTCACGGTCTCCCGCAAACCTTCTTGCTCCTCGGCCAGCTGCTGCCGGGAGTCGCGTAACTCATCGAGGGAAAGCTGCAGAGAACCGGCGAGCTCCAGGGCCTCTTCGCCCTGCTCGCGAACCTTGACCGCCTCGCTGCGGTTGCGGGCCTTGCGCTCTTCGAGCTGCTGCCGGCGCCGACTCGATTCTTCGTAGCGGGCACCGATCTGAGACAGCTCAGTCAGTAGCCGATACAGGACCAGCCGCGACTCGTCGAGATTGGAACCGAGATCCTGTTCCCGTAGCGTCAGCTCCTCGAGCGCTGACTCCCCTTCAGCCAACCGCCGCAGTTCCCTGTCGAGATCGACCCCAAGATTGCTGCGATTTTCCGTGAGCCGCTGCTCGTCGGCGTCGGCTTCGAGCAAACGGCGAGCCACCTCTTCATTTTCAACGGCCTGCTGTTCCTGGCGCCGCACCAGCCCCTCCAACTCCTTGGTGGCAAAACCGCTGCGCCCTTCGGCTTTCTGAATTTCGCCAGCCAGGTGAAAAACCTGTTCCTGAACCCGGGAGACGTCCTTTTCGGCAACGACCTGCTGCAGGCGCAACTCCTCGAGGCACAGCTCGCCCTGATCCTGCTGAGCCGACAGCCCGGCTGCCAGCAGGCGCTGCTCCTCCTCGTCGTGGGTCAGGACCGCCAACTGGCCCTGCAACGCGACAAAGCGCTGGCGGGCAAAACGCACCTCAATTCCCTTGAGTTCTTCACGCAGAGTCTTGAAGCGTTCGGCTTTCTGGGCCTGGCGCTTGAGGCTGTTGGTCTGGCGGCGCACTTCGCCGACGATATCCCCCAAGCGCAACAGATTCTGCCGAGTCGCCTCGATCTTACGCAGGGCGGTTTTCTTACGCGCCTTATATTTGGTGACACCAGCCGCCTCCTCGATGAGAAAGCGCCGGTCCTCGGGCTTGGCATTGAGGATCATGCCGATTTTGCCCTGCTCGATGATCGAGTAGGCTCGCGCCCCGATCCCGGTGTCCATGAACAGCTCAGTGATATCAAGCAGCCGGCAGGGAGTCTTGTTGATCAGGTATTCGCTGTCGCCGTTGCGGAACAGTCGGCGGGTGACCATAATTTCAGAATATTCACGGAACGCCGCCGGGGCCAGCCCGTCTTCATTGGAAAAAACCATGGTGACCTCGGCCATGCCGAGGGGCTTGCGGGTTTCGCTGCCGCCGAAGATCACGTCTTCCATGGAACGACCACGAAGGTTCTTGGCATTTTGTTCGCCCATCGACCAGCGGATGGCGTCGACGATATTGCTTTTGCCGCAGCCATTGGGACCCAGAATAGCGGTGATCCCCTGCTCGAAATCGAGGGAGACACGGTCCACAAACGACTTGAAGCCGTGAATTTCTACCCGTTTAATCTTCATTGAGGACGAAAAGCTTACTCCAGAGCCAAGCTGCCAGGACAAAAAACACCGTGGCATGTTAGCAAGGTCGACACGTGCATGTAAAGAACTTAAAACCCTCGCTTGCCGGCCCTGCAGGGTTGCCTTTAATCCCAACCTGGTAGTATCATTCCGACATGATTGAATGGACTGTTACCGAACCCGATTCCGGCTCCGCGCTATCCTTCCTGGAACAAAAAATCCCGGCGGCGCCCCGTAGTTACCTGCGTCAACTACTGCGCAAAGGGAAAGTTGGCTGCAATCATGCCCAACTGACAGAAGGCAGCAACTTGCAACCGGGAGACCGGGTGACCTTGGCGGAAAGCTTCAGGCTGCGAGAATTGCTCGCGACGCCCCCGCCCCCGCAGCTCGACATCCTCTATGAAACCCGGGAACTGCTGATCGTCAACAAGCCCGTCGGGCTGGCGATACACCGCAGTAAAGGGCACGAAGAAGATAATCTGCACGCGCGGCTGGAGTCCCTGATGAAAACGAGGAAAGCTAGCTTTTCCGTCGCTCCGGTGCATCGCCTCGACCTCGAAACCTCTGGACCGGTACTGTTCGCCAAGGGGCGACAGGCGGCATCCCGCCTCGGCCAACTGTTCATGGCGGGGCAGGCCGGCAAGCACTACCTGGCCCTGGTCGCCGGTGAAGTGAACGGCAGCGGTCTGCTCAGCACCCCGGTTTCAGCCAAGGGAAAACTCAAGGAGGCCGCCACCGAATTCCGGAGTATCGCCAGCGAGGGAGGACTGTCGCTGCTCGAACTCGAACTGCATTCCGGCCGTACCCACCAGATCCGCCAGCAGTTGGCCGCCGCCGGCCATCCACTCGCCGGCGACCAACGCTACCACGGACCGATGCTGGCGGGACTGACCCGGATGTTTCTCCACTGCTGCCGGCTGACCCTGCCGGACCCCTTCGGTGGGCCGACAATTGCGATCGACTGTCCATTGCCCGCAGACTTGGCCGAATTCCTCAGGCAACAACATCCGACGTTATTGGATACGCTTCAAAAATAAAAAAACAGGCCACATCTTCATTCGCACCGAACATTCATTATCACCGGATCGATGCTATACTTTCTCGCATTAGCATTAACAGAGACCTTCTCCAATTGAGGACACGGTCAGGACTGTAACCATGGGCAACAACCGACGTTCAACTCAACATATTCCCCT
>JAQYWA010000418.1 GCA_030145265.1 Desulfuromonas sp.
CTGCCAGGACGCGCTCAAGCAGGCGGGTCTCGATGCCGATGACTGCGCGACGGGGGAGTTGGGGGTTTCCATCGGTTCGACGGTCGGCAGCCCCAATGCCTTTTACACCGCGATGGAAGATTTCTTCAGTGACTGCAGCTTCGAGCGGTTAAAGTCGACCTTTTTTCTGCAGATCATGAGCCATTCCTGTGCGGCCAATGTCGCCCAGACCTTCGGCATTAATGGTCGCATCCTGGCCCCTTCGGCGGCCTGCGCCACCGGTTGCCAGGCGATCGGCTACGGCTATGAAATGATCGCCATGGGCAAGCAACAGCAGATGCTCTGCGGCGGAGCCGACGAATTCCATCCGATGACGGCGGCGGTGTTCGACATCATCAATGCCATTTCCACCGGGTACAATGACCGGCCCACAAAGACGCCCCGCCCCTTTGACCGGGACCGGGATGGACTGGTTTGTGGCGAGGGGAGTGGTGTGCTGCTGCTGGAGTCCCTCGATTCGGCCAAACGACGCGGCGTGGCCATTCTGGGTGAGGTGGTCGGTTTTGCCACCCTGGCCGATCCGACCAACATCGCCAACCCCAATGCCGAGATGATGGAACAATGCATGCGCAAGGCGGTGGCGGATGCCGGACTCGAACCGGGCCTAATCTCCTACGTCAATGCCCATGCCACAGCGACCGAGCAGGGCGACCGGGCCGAGAGTCACGCGATCCATCAGCTGTTCGGTTCTGAGGTTCCCGTCAGTAGCCTGAAGGGGCATCTGGGGCATACCATGGCGGCTAGCGGGGCCCTTGAATTGGTGGCCACCATCGGGATGATGGCCCGAAAGAGACTCATTCCGACCCTCAACCTGGAAAACGTCGACCCTCAGTGTGCGCCGCTCAATTACGTCACGACCTTGCAGGAAGCCCACATCGACGCAGTAATTAAAAACAATTTCGCCCTTGGTGGCGTCAATTCATCGATTGTTGTTAGGAGATATCAGGATGACTGAGCAGGAAATCATTGAGCTGGTCAACTCTTCTTTGGCTGAAGAGTTTGAGCTTGCTTCCGAGGTTATGCTGCCTGAGGCCGGCATTTACGAGGAATTAGAGCTCGACAGTCTCGATATGGTCGATATGGTGATCGTTCTGGAGAATGCTTTCGGGTTTAAGATCAGGGAAGAGCAGGCGGTTCGGGAGATCCGTACCCTCGGCGATATTCACCGGTTTGTGATCGAGAAGAAGGCAGCGTTGGACGCGGCCCCCTAACGGGGAAGGGATTCATCGTCAGTGAAAAGCTGCAATGTCATTGCTGCCCTGGTAACCAACCTGATTGCCTACCCACTGATGGTTCTCTGGACCCTGGCAATTTTCCCTCTCTGTCTGGCTATCTGGCCGATCTGCAAGTTTTTTTTGCGCTGGGAGACGGATCGGACGGCCCGTTTTTTCGTCTGGCTGTACGGCCGTGGCTGGGTGATATTCATGTTTCCTTTCACCCGCTACCGTCGTGAAGGGTTCGATCGCCTCGACTTCAGTCGGCCGGTGATCCTGGTGACCAACCACCTGTCCTTTTTCGACTCCTATTTCATGGGCGGTCTCCCGGCGTCCAGTGACCTTCTTTTTGTGGTGCGCGCCTGGCCCTTCCGGATGTTCTGGTATACCCTGGCTATGCGGTTGGCCCGCTATCCGGACGTGGAAAGTCTCGACTGGGATGTGACCGAGGAGCTTTGCAAAAGTGCCTTGAACAGGGGCGCCACCCCGCTCTTTTTTCCCGAGGGGCACCGCAGTAGGGATGGCCGTCTGCAGCGTTTTTATTCCGGTGCTTTCAAGTTGGCGACGAGGACCGGCGTTCCGGTGGTTCCACTGTGCATCACCGGGACCGATCGCATGTTGCCGCCGGGCCGTTTCTGGTTATGCCCGACACGGGTTCGCATGCGGGCGTTGCCGGCGGTTGATCCCGCAGATTTTCCCGGTCCGCTGGGGCATCGTGAGATGCGTCGGCATATTCACGCGCTTATGGCCAAAAACATCGAATCGATGAGCGGCAGCGCTACTTAAACGGATTCAGGGCATGTTTTTGAACTCAAAGACTGACACGGTCGATCCTGCATTTCGCTCCGAACAGGAGATT
>JAQYWA010000419.1 GCA_030145265.1 Desulfuromonas sp.
AGATTGGCAGAAAAGCTTGCAGGCGAGTATCACCACGCCTCAGCAGTTGGCTGAGCATTTCCCCGTCGACGTAGCCGCCCTGGCCGCCGTGGTCGAGCGCTACCCGATGCGGATCACGCCCCACTATCTCGGCCTTATCCAGGAGCCGGGCGACCCGATCTGGCGTCAGTGCGTTCCCGATGTTCGGGAGCTGGCCGACGTGGAGCAGTCGGAAGACCCCCTGGCCGAGGAGAGCCTGTCGCCGGTTCCCTCGGTGGTGCACCGCTACCCCGACCGGGCCCTGTTCCTGGTCTCCGGCACCTGCGCCAGCTATTGTCGGTTCTGCACCCGCAAGCGCAAGGTCGGCTGCGCCGCCATGCGCACGACCATGGGCGATGTCCGTGACGGTATCGACTACATTGCTCGCACTCCGCAGATTCGCGACGTCCTCCTCTCCGGTGGCGACCCCCTGATGATGTCCGACCTGTTGCTGAAGGACATCCTCGAGCGGTTGGGTCGCATCCCCCACCTGGAGATCGTACGCATCGGTACCCGGGTGCCGGTGACATTGCCCGAGCGGATCACCGACAAGCTCTGCGACCTGTTGCGGCGGGCTCAACCGCTCTATCTTAATACTCATTTCAACCATCCCCTCGAAATTACACCGGAAGCGGCCGAAGCTTGTGCCCGGTTGGCCGACGCCGGCATCGCGCTCGGCAACCAGACGGTGCTGCTTAAAGGGGTCAACGACGATCCTGCGGTGATGGCCGACTTGCTGCGAGGCCTGCTGAAAATCCGGGTGCGTCCCTATTATCTGCATCACATGGACCTGGCCCGCGGCACCGGGCATTTCCGTACCTCGGTCAAGGCCGGGATCGGCATTCTCGAGGCATTACGCGGAAAGGTCTCCGGGCTGGCGATTCCCCAATACGTGATCGATCTGCCGGGTGGTAAGGGTAAGGTGCCGGTCGGGCCGGAATATGTTGAAAGCCTGGGGGACGAGGTGGTGGTGCGGACGCCGAGTGGCGAGCAGGTTCGGTTTGCCGAGGTTCCGGACCAGTGAAGTTTCAGGGATGATATCGACGGAGACGTTTGTTTCCCGCCCTCGTTCATCCCTTGCTTCGCCCTTGTTTTTGCTGAGCTCTTGCCTGCCACCGGGCGAGGGCGATCCGCTCACGCGGCCACCTTGCCGATGATGCTTCCCCAACGCCTTGAACTGCGGACCCAGAAATAATGGGTGAGTTTTATCCGTCATTTACTTTGTACCTGCCCCCCTCTTTGCCCCCCTGCCGCTCACAAAAAAATACTCTGATTATTTAGCCGGCCAGTATCAGCCTTACGGCAGATCCGTCGTCGAAAACAGCTGTTTTCCGCTCAAACCGGCTATGCCGTAGACGAGTGTTGCGCCGATCAGTACCGCGTTGAACCCGGCGAGGATGGCGATGAGGGTTGCCAGCGTGGTGCCCAGAACCGACAGGCAGCCGTTGATTCCCCAGGCCCAGGGGACGGCTTCCGGTTGTTGCTGGTTCAGCTGCCGCAACCCGAGGGGAAAGGGGAACCCCATGACGAACCCGGCCGGTGTCAGCAGGGCCAGTGCCAGGACCAGTCGCCAGTCGGCCGACAGGGTGATGGTTTGCTGCAGCAGGGGGGGCAGCAGCAGGGCGTACAGGGCCAGCAGCAATGCGACTGCTATGGCGGCTCGTTGCGGTGTGATCTGGGGAGGCGACAGCCGCCCGGAGCAGGCACTGCCGATGCCGGACCCGACCAGCAGGGCACAGATGACCGCTGCCGCGGCATGAACGGGGTGGCCAAGATAAAGGACGAAGCGGTGGATCAGGGCCATTTCCACCAGCATGTAGCCGAGGCCGAGGCTGCCGAAGTAGCCGATCACCGACGAACGACGGCTGCCGCGCCAGCCCAGGCGCAACAGCGGCAGGATGATCAGGACGATGGCCGCTGCGCTCATCAGCACGAAAGTGACGACTACCACCAGGGTGCCGAGTTCTACGGCCGGCAGGGCTCGTTGGCCGAACAGTCCGGCCAGGTGGGGCAGGGTTTTCCAGCGCAGAAACTGGGAGAAGAAGGGGCGGTCGTCGGTGGCCGGCTGCAGGGTGAACAGGTAGTTCTC
>JAQYWA010000420.1 GCA_030145265.1 Desulfuromonas sp.
GGCCAGCCGCACTTTTCTCGAACAAGAAGTGGCTGCCAAACGGGTCATCTACGGGGTCAACACCTCTTTCGGGCCGATGTGCAACAAGATCATCAGCGACAACGAAATCGAGGCGCTGCAGGTCAATCTGATCCGCAGTCACGCCGCTGGGCTTGGTGAGCCGATCAAAGACTACATCGCTATCGCCATGCTGGCGGTGCGCCTCAATACCCTGGTCAAGGGGTACAGCGGGGTGCGTCTTGAACTCCTCGACTTCATGTGTCAGTTGATCAACCGCCGGGTCGCTCCTTACGTTCCCGAGTGCGGCAGCGTCGGCGCCTCCGGTGACCTGATCCATCTGGCTCACCTGGCGTTGGCGATTATCGGCGAAGGGCAGGTCTTTTACGCTGGGCAACTGCGCGAGGTGGCCGAGGTCTATCGTGAGCTCGGCATGACCCCGATGCGCCTTTCCTTCAAGGAGGGGATCGCCCTGATGAACGGCACCAGCGCCATGACCGCGCTGGCCGCTTTCGCCCTGTTCGGTGCCAAAAAGCTGATGAATCTCGTCTGCGTTACCGGCGCCTTTTCGCTGGAGATCTTCGGCGGCATCGACGATGCCTTCGACGAGGACCTGCACCGGGTCAAGCCGCATCCTGGTCAACTGTCGGTGGCCGAGACCATCCGCAACCTCTACCAGGGCTCGAACAACATCACCCTGCGTCGGGATATGCACGAGCGCATCCGTGGCCAGCAGACCGACGGCCTGGTCTATGAGACCAGCATCAACGTGCAGGACGTCTATTCGATCCGCTGCACCCCCCAGGTGCTGGCGCCGGTGGCCGAAGCCATCGAGATGGCGACCCGCACGGTGGAGACCGAGGCCAATTCCTCCAACGACAACCCGATCATAATCCCCGAGCAGAAAAAGATCATCCACGGCGGCAACTTTCACGGCCAGAGCATCGGCTTCAACATGGACATGCTGTGCATGGCGATTGCCACCCTCTGCAACCTGTCGGAGCGACGCATCAACAAGCTGCTCGACCGCAACCTCAACGAGGGTCTGCCCGAGTTCCTCATTCCCGGCACCGTCGGTCTGACCATGGGCTTCATGGGAGCCCAGTACCTGGCTACTTCGACCACCGCCGAAAACCGCCAGCTGGCCGGGCCGGTGAGCACCAATTCCATCTCCTGCAACGCCTCCAATCAGGACGTGGTCAGCATGGGGACGGTAGCGGCGCGCAAGGCCTTTCGCGCCATCAGCAACGCCAAGCACGTGGTCACCCTCGAAGTGCTGGCCCAGTTGCAGGCGTTCTCTTTTCGCAACGCCGATAAGCTGGGGCTGGCGACCGGGCGTATTTACCGGATTCTGCAGGAGCAGTTCGAGGTCTACGATAACGAGCGGATCTTCCATCAGGACCTGGTGAAATTCCGCAAGCTGCTCTTCTCCAGCCAGCTTTTCGATGATCTGTCGGTGTACTGGAAGCCGGAAGGAAACTGAGATGGACTTGACCCTGCCGATGGCGGCAGAACAGCTGATGCCGCACCGGCCGCCGATGAGGCTGGTGGAAACCTTGGTCGCCTATGCCGGCCAGGAAGGGGTGATCGAGACCCGGGTGGCGGTTGACGGCCTGCTGGTTGCCGCTGACGGTCGGCTCGACGAGGTCGCCCTGGCCGAGCTGCTGGCTCAATCCTACGCGGTAGTCAAGGGCTACGGCGATCGCCTGGCCGGTAATCCGGTGCGCAAAGGGTTTCTGGTCGGTATCAAGGACGTGGTATTCGAGCGGCCGGTCTTTGCCGGCGACCAGCTGCGCATCGTGGTTCGCACGGTGGCGGCCGTTGAGGGCTTCGCCGTGGCCGAGGGGGAGGTGCAGCGGGGGGACGAACAGGTTGCGCATGGCTCGCTGAAACTTTGGATTCCCGAGGGGGATGCATGAAATATTTAGCCCTGCTGTTGCTGATGCTGCTGGCCTGGGTCTCGCCGGCTTCGGCCGAAGAAAATCCGGGCCTGACTCTCGACCGAATCCTCGCCGAACTGGAACTCTCGGCCGCCGGCATCGAAACCCTGGCCAGCGACTTTGTTCAGGAAAAATATCTGGAGATGTTTCAGGAAACCCTGGTTTCC
>JAQYWA010000421.1 GCA_030145265.1 Desulfuromonas sp.
GCTTCTCACCCTCGAAGCGGTTGCTGGTGACTTCGTATTCATAGGCGAGGTCCTGCAGGTCGCATTCGCCGCCCTTGTCACAGACCGGGCAGTCGAGCACGTGGTTAACCAGCAGAAACTCGAGTACGGTCTTGCGCACCTTGTAGATCTCGTCGGACATGGTCGTGACGATCATGCCTTCGGTGACCGGGGTGGTACAGGAGGGGATCAGGCGACCCTTCATCTGCTCGACTTCCACCAGGCAGACCCGGCAGGCGCCATAGGGGAACAGCTTCTTGGCGTAGCAGAGGATGGGGATCTTGATCCCTGCCTGCGCGGCGGCCTGATAGATCGTAGCCGTCTTGCTAACCGTAACTTGTTTGCCATCAATCGTAAGATTTACCATCTTATCCTCGTATCAAATCAGTTAGGGGACCTTCGCGGAAGGCCGTTTCTGATGCGGAAGCGCGGGATTTTTCGCCAGGTCAAGGACATCACTGACCATGCTGCGGAGGCGTACGCCAGTACGCCGCACAAGGCATGGCCGTGATGGACGCCGAGATGGCGGAAAAGCACCGCTTCCGGGCAGAAACCGGCTAGTCGATCGCCATGAAGCGGCAGGCATCGTAACAGGAGGTACACTTAGTACATTTCTCCAGGTCGATTTTCGCCACCTGACCCTTTTCCCATTCAATCGCGTCCACCGGACAGGCCTTGGGGCAGATCCCGCACTTCTTGCATCTCTCTTCGCTTACGACGAAATGCAGTAGCGGTTTGCAACCGTGCGAAGGACACTCTTTGTCTTTGATGTGCGCCTCGTACTCGTGACGGAAGTAGCGGATGGTTGAGAGAACCGGGTTCGGGGCCGTCTGACCGAGACCGCACAGCGAGCTCTGCTTGATGTCGTACGCCATGTCCTCCAGCAGTTCGATATCGCCCTCGCGTCCGTTGCCCTCAGTGATGCGCTCGAGAATCTCAAGCATGATCTTGAGGCCGATCCGGCAGGGAATGCACTTGCCGCAGGACTCGGCCCGGGTGAAGTTGAGGAAGAACCGGGCGATGTCGACCATGCAGGTCGTTTCGTCCATGACCACCAAACCACCGGACCCCATCATGGCTCCGGCCTTGATCAGCGAATCATAGTCAACCTGGGCGTCGAGAGCTTCAGCGGGCAGACAGCCACCGGAGGGGCCGCCAGCCTGGACCGCCTTGAACTTGCGGTTGTTATGGATACCGCCGCAGACATCGTAGATGACCTCTTTCATAGTGGTACCGGCGGGAACCTCGACCAGACCGGTGTGCTTGACCTTGCCGGTGAGGGCGAAGATCTTGGTCCCCTTGGTCCCCTCGGTGCCGATATTGGCGTACCAATCGGCGCCGTTGTAAAAGATATAAGAGACGTTGGCGAAGGTCTCGACGTTGTTGATGTTGGTCGGGTAGCCCCAGAGACCGCGTACCGCCGGAAACGGCGGACGGGGACGGGACATCCCGCGGTGCCCTTCGATGGAGGCCATCAGGGCGGTTTCCTCGCCACAGACGAAAGCTCCGGCGCCGGCCTTGATGCGCATGTCGAGTTCGAACCCGAGTCCCATGCAGTTTTTGCCGAGGTACCCTTTTTCGTAGCAGGTGTCGATCGCCATCTGCAGGCGTTTGATCGCCAGCGGGTACTCGGCACGCACATAAACATAGGCAAATTTACAGCCGATGGCGTAGGCGCCAATCATCAGACCTTCGATCAGGCCGTACGGGTCGCCTTCGAGAACCGAGCGGTCCATGAACGCCCCTGGGTCCCCTTCGTCCGCATTGCAGATCAGATACTTGGTCTCACCGGGAGATGCGGCGCAGAAGCTCCACTTGACCCCGGTAGGAAAGCCGCCGCCCCCACGGCCGCGCAGACCGGATTTCTTGACTTCCTCGATGACCTCGGCGGGCTTCATGGTCACCGCCTTCTTGATCCCGGTGAAGCCTTTGTTGTCGAGGAAATCGTCAAGACTTTCGGCATCGATGGTGCCGCAACGCGAAAAGATGATGCGCTGCTGCTTGTCGAGGAACTTGGTGTAATAGGGTCCGGCCACCTTCTTCTCGATCGGTTCATTACCCAATACATGCTGCTCGACGATCTG
>JAQYWA010000422.1 GCA_030145265.1 Desulfuromonas sp.
ACCTCCCTCTGATTCTTGAAATATGAAGTAGTCTGATAGCTCCGGCCAGCTTGTTCTCTTGACTCTCACAGACTTGAGGCATCATCCTCGGGATGATAGCCAAGCTCTTCCCTGCCGTTTGAAATATCCCAGAGCCCGTCTCTGTTATTCGAGATACCATAATAGGTCCCGAACTTAATATCGGCGACAAGGCTCTTCCGCACTAACTGAAGCAGGTCTCTGTGACTGAGCCAGATTTTTCGGCTGCGCAGATTTTTGGTCGGGTCGTCATCGCGACGAACCATACCGATCCTGAGACAGATCGACTCCAAGCCGAAGCGATCGAAATACTCCCTGGCCAGTGCTTCGCCGAAGACTTTGCTGACTCCATAATCGCTGTCGGGCCGTAGCGCATCACGGACACTGATCAGACGAGATGCATGGTCTCTCTCAGAGCCAGAAGGAGAGCTCTCGTAGCCGCCCGTTACATGGTTCGAACTGGCAAAGATGATTCGCTTGGTTCCGTTGACTCTCGCCGTCTCGTAGAGATTGCGGGTGGCTACGATGTTGTTCTTCAGTACCGACGGCCAATCCGCATCCACCCGTGCATCAGCTGCAAGGTAAATAATATAAGGCAGGGGAGCAAGCTGATGTAGCACCGCATGGATTTGTTCGTAGACCGATAGGTCGGCGCAGAAGCTACGCTCCCCAAGAATGGCCAGTTTATCCACGCAGTAGAGTTCAAAGCGGTCGCTCAGTCCCGCCTTCAAAATGGTCCCGACCTTACCCTCTGAGCCGGCAATGAGCAGCTTTGGCAATCCCATCGCAAACCTCTTCGCCGAAGGTATCTAGTCTTCTAGGGACAGTCCAGGTGACATCTCAAACCCCATACGATGGACCCTCACCAGCAACTGCTCTGGAGTGCTTTCAAAGTTTGTTGCTATATCAGGATGCTCCACAGTGTCGTGCAACTGGCCACCAATATCGTTCAGAATCAACTGCAACTCTTCCGGGAGATGAAACCAATTAAACCCATAATCATCGTGAAGGCGAAAGAACGTGTCCGTTGTGGCGCAGTTCTCACTAGTTCGACCTTCCGGTGAGGATAGATATACCAGCAACTCAACCAGCGCTGACTTGATTGCAGCAAGGTTGGTCGGTGTGGCAGAAATAGAATCGCGCACCTTGAAAAGGTATGAATTCAATTTTCCTGTGCCACCATCTAAGCTGCGCATTCATTTACCCTTGACGGCACAGTCGGCGTCATCTTCTCCATAAGCGCCTTCAGCTTGTCGAGATAGTCATGGATATCCCCCTCCGCTAGCAGCCGTCCGACATTGTCATTAATGGCATTAGTCATCGCCTTGCGTCCTACTCATCAAGCTTTCATACTGCAACCAGAAACTCCGAAAAAATCGGGCATCATCTAAGGCATGATGGTTTAGTTTGCCGGGCTCGCCCCTATCCATAGAGCCATGCACAGCCTCCAGCTGAGCTTCTCCATCCCAGAGATCGAACAGCGAAAGATAGACATAGCTGATATCTAGAGATGCAGCCCCCGCCCCCATGCCAAGCAACTGCTCGAAAAGGACTCTATCGGTTTCGTAATTATAGCAGATCTCGATTTGCCCCTGCCCCTCCAGCCAGCAAGAAAGATCTGCTCCAACCTGACCGGCGGTCGCCGCATTTGCCCCCCTGAGGACTGTCGCCAGTTCAATATCCGCAAGCGCGCTGAGAAGTACCGGAAAGTCCCGCACCCGCTGCTCACCTACCGCCTCTTCCAGCGCCAGCTTCACTGCAAAATCTTCCTCATCCCACAGTGCTGCCGCCAAAGCCGGATTGCGCGAAGGATCGCAGCTATGTTCATCATCTTTGGTCTCCTCACGGATAAGCTCAAACTTACCGCCTAGCCGGTCTGACAAAATTTGACCGAAGAGCCCGCCGTCGAGTGCAGGCAGCACCTGACCGACAACGAAGAGACTGCACTCCGCCAAGTTCCAGGTATCGCTCAGTTCCCGATAGAACTCCTCTCCGTTGTCGCTGACAAGCCCCAGACTGATGATTTTTGGCGAATCAAAATGGGTGAATTCGGCGTCCAGAAAAAATCGCCCCATGTCTTCC
>JAQYWA010000423.1 GCA_030145265.1 Desulfuromonas sp.
CGCCCCAGGTATTCCAGATTGACCTGGTGGCAGATGCCGGTACCGGGCGGCACCACGCGGAAGTTATCAAAAGCCAGCTGCCCCCAGCGCAAAAAGGCGTAGCGCTCGCGGTTGCGCTCCATCTCCTTGTCGACGTTAAAAGCGAAAGCTTCGGGCATGGCATACTTGTCGACCATGACCGAGTGGTCGATAATCAGGTCAACGGGAATCTGCGGATTGATTTTATGCGGGTCGCCACCGACCCGGGCCATGGCGTCGCGCATGGCGGCCAGATCAACCACCGCCGGCACGCCGGTAAAATCCTGCATCAGCACCCGCGTCGGACGAAAGGCGATCTCATGATCGGAACGCCGGTCCTTCAGCCAAGCGGCGACGGCCTGAATATCCGCCTGCGTTACGGTGTCGCCATCCTCAAACCGCAGCAGGTTTTCCAGCAGCACCTTGAGGGTGAAAGGGAGTCGGGAAAGATCGCCGAGGCCGGCCGCAGCCGCTGCTTCCAGACTGTAATAATCGTATTCTCTATCTGCAGCATTGAGGACTCGGCGGGTTTTCAGGCTATCCGAAACGGATCCGTTCATAGGTAGTCTCCCTGGAATGTCGTAGATGCCTGGATAATTCTACCATACCGGCCGCAACCGTCACGGCATCATAAAACTCCATCGACCAGCCACCGGGAAACTTGCATTATCCGCATCGCATCTGCTAAGTAAACGGGAACAGCCACAGACAAGGAGTCGATTTCTGATGGAAACCCTGACCGTACTGCTCGACCAGACCTTTCTCGGCATCAGCATAGCCCGCTATGCCGCCGCCTTCGGTGTGCTGATCGCGGCCCTCGTGATCAAGCGGATTCTCGCTCACCTGTTCGCCACGGTGTTGCTCCCCATTGCCCAGAAGACCCGCACCCGCTACGACGACCTGTTCCTCGAGGGCTTGCGCAAACCGGCCGAATTGCTGGTGCTGATCGGCGGACTGTTCGTCATCCTGCAGATCATGCAACTGCCCAGCGAGCCGGTCGATGTCGACCGGTTTGCCCACGCCCTGCTCAAGGTGCTGGTCACCTTCGACATCGCCTGGGTGATGTTTAATTTGGTGACCCTGCTCGACACCTACCTGGAACGCTGGGTCAGCCATACCGAATCGACTCTTGACGACCACATGCTCCCCTTCCTGCGCAAGAGCCTGCGAGCGTTTATCGTCTTCATGGCTTTTCTGATGGTCATCCAGAACCTCGGCTACTCGATTTCCGGCCTGCTCGCCTCGCTGGGAATCGGCGGCCTGGCCGTGGCCCTGGCCGCCAAGGACACCCTGTCCAACATCTTCGGTTCGCTGATGATCATCCTCGACCGCCCATTTCACATCGGCGACTGGATCAAGGCCGGCGACATGGAAGGGACCGTCGAAGAAGTCGGCTTCCGCTCCACCAAGATACGCACCTTTGCCAAGACCCTGATCACCGTACCCAACAACAAGATCGCCGACATGCCGCTGGATAACTTCAGCCGCATGCCCAAGCGCCGCATCAAACTCAGCATCGGGGTCAGCTACGAAACCTCCCCGACACAGATGCGCGCCGCCGTGGAACAGATCCGCAGCATGCTGAAAAACCACCCCGCCATCGATCAGGAATTCATGCTGGTCCACTTCACCGACTTCAACGAATCGTCTCTCGACATCCTGGTCTACTGTTTCACCACAACCACCGTCTGGGGCAAATACCTCGAAGCCCGCGAAGACGTCAGCCTGACGATCATGGACATCCTCGAACAGCTGGGGATGAGTATCGCCTTTCCGAGCCGCAGCGTTTATCTGCAGACAGAAGGCCTGCCTGACACAATCAAACAGACTGGACCGGCGTAACCGCTATCAACAATTCCGCAGACTTCGCCATTAAGCGTACTCGAACCCTGCCAAATACCGATAGACAACGCTAATTAACACCCCTGGCAGTTTGTCGGACTTGACCAGTACCAGTGGATCATGCCCGATGACTTTGAACCGTTGATGTTGAAAACAGCAAAGATGTCTCTTTTTTTGTCCCTACGGGCAATTTCTGCGCTGTTCTAACACCAAAAAAAAAGATGTTGGCG
>JAQYWA010000424.1 GCA_030145265.1 Desulfuromonas sp.
TATCACTTCGTTAGTGGAAGTTGATTACTCAGATGTGGACACGGCAGTGGCCGCAGATTACACAGTGACATACACTTACCAAGAAGTTGGTAAAGCGTTAGTTACAAAAGAGATCACAGTGAAAGTTGTAGATAATACATTAGCGGTAATAAACGGAACAGATCAAGAAGTAGAAAGAAGAAACACACCATATACAGAAGCTGAAGCGTTAGCAGAAATGACAGCAGAAGATAATGGATTCGACATTACTTCATTAGTAGAAGTTGATTACTCATTAGTAGATACATCAGTAGCCGCAGATTACAAAGTGACGTACACTTACCAGGAAACAGGCAAGGAGTTGGTTACAAAGGAAATCACAGTTGCGGTTGTAGATAATACATTAGCGGTAATAAACGGAACAGATCAAGAAGTGGAGAGACGAAAAACACCATATACAGAAGCTGAAGCGTTAGCAGATATGACAGCAGAAGATAACGGATTCGACATTACTTCATTAGTAGAAGTTGATTACTCATTAGTGGATACTTCAGTAGCTGCAGATTACACAGTGACATACACTTACCAGGAAACAGGCAAGGAGTTGGTTACAAAGGAAATCACAGTGAAAGTTGTAGATAATACATTAGCGGTAATAAACGGAACAGATCAAGAAGTAGAAAGACGAAACACACCATATACAGAAGCTGAAGCATTAAAAGATATGACAGCAGAAGATAATGGATTCGATATTACTTCATTAGTAGAAGTTGATTACTCAGATGTGGATACATCAGTAGCCGCAGATTACACAGTGACATACACTTACCAAGAAGTTGGTAAAGTGTTAGTTACAAAGGAAATCACAGTGAAAGTTGTAGATAATACATTAGCGGTAATAAACGGAACAGATAAAGAAGTGGAGAGAAGAAACACACCATATACGAAAGCTGAAGCGTTAGCAGATATGACAGCAGAAGACAACGGATTCGATATTACTTCATTAGTAGAAGTTGATTACTCATTAGTAGATACAGCAGTAGCTGCAGATTACACAATAACGTACACTTACCAAGAAACTGGCAAGGCATTAGTTACAAAAGAGATCACAGTGAAAGTTGTAGATAATACATTAGCAGTAATAAGCGGAACAGATCAAGAAGTGGAAAGAAGAAACACACCATATACAGAAGCTGAAGCGTTAGCAGAAATGACAGCAGAAGATAACGGATTCGATATTACTTCATTAGTAGAAGTTGATTACTCAGATGTAGATACATCAGTAGCTGCAGATTACACAGTGACATACACTTACCAAGAAGCAGGTAAGGCCTTAGTTACAAAGGAAATCACAGTTGCGGTTGTAGATAATACATTAGCGGTAATAAACGGAACAGATAAAGAAGTGGAGAGAAGAAACACACCATATACGAAAGCTGAAGCGTTAGTAGATATGACAGCAGAAGATAATGGATTCGATATTACTTCATTAGTAGAAGTTGATTACTCATTAGTAGATACAGCAGTAGCTGCAGATTACACAGTGATGTACACTTACCAAGAAGTTGGTAAAGCGTTAGTTACAAAGGAAATCACAGTTACGGTTGTAGATAATACATTGGCGGTAATAAGCGGGTCAGATCAAGAAGTAGAAAGAAGAAACACACCATATACAGAAGCTGAAGCATTAAAAGATATGACAGCAGAAGATAATGGATTCGATATCACTTCATTAGTAGAAGTTGATTACTCATTAGTGGATACTTCAGTAGCTGCAGATTACACAGTAACGTACACTTACCAAGAAACTGGCAAGGCATTAGTTACAAAAGAGATCACAGTGAAGGTTGTAGATAATACATTAGCGGTAATAAATGGGTCAGATCAAGAAGTAGAAAGAAGAAATACACCATATACAGAAGCTGAAGCATTAAAAGATATGACAGCGTTTGACAATGGATTCGATATCACTTCGTTAGTGGAAGTTGATTACTCAGATGTGGACACGGCAGTGGCCGCAGATTACACAGTGACATACACTTACCAAGAAGTTGGTAAAGCGTTAGTTACAAAAGAGATCACAGTGAAAGTTGTAGATAATACATTAGC
>JAQYWA010000425.1 GCA_030145265.1 Desulfuromonas sp.
ACCGGCAGATGGTTGTAATCTCCGGCCCCACGTATCGACTCGAGCACGGTCCAGCCCCGGGTGAACATTTCCGGCGCAAGGCCCCAACCCGTTCCGAACACCAGCATCAAGGGGTGGTGCTGCCGCAACTGCCGACATTGCTCGTAAGAAACGCCGTCAGACCGATTGGCGCCAGTCAATACCGGCATCGGTTGCATACCAACTTCCCGGGACCAGGCGTCCACAGCCTCTTCGAGAGTGGCCGAGGTCTCAATCAGGGCAAGCGCCTCGCTCCGATGAGGATTGTAGCTGGCCCCGTGGCCCTCCCGCCAGTGCTGCAGGATCCGATCGACCAGTGCCAACTGCTCGGCTGCCGGGGTCACCACGTAAAAGCGACGAACACCGTAGGTTCTTGCGGTGCGGGCGATATCGTGAAGATCGAGATTGGTGACCGCGGTCACCACCTGATCGCCTCGTTTGTCGACAATCGGGTAATGGACCAAGGCTACCGCCAGCGGGTATCCGTTCATCCTAATTCACCCTTCCGCGACTGCCGAAGAAACTCAATGTATCGCCGGTCCTCCTCACTGAGCAGGGCCGTATCCAACAAATCCGGTCGCCGGTCCAGCGTACGTTCCAACTGCTGCTGTCGTCGCCAGCGGGCGATATCGCCGTGATTGCCCGAGAGGAGAACATCAGGAACCCGTTGTCCTTCAAACTCGACCGGCCGAGTATATTGAGGATGCTCGAGCAACCCGTCGGAAAAAGAATCCTTTTCGGCACTGCCGCTGCTGCCGAGCACTCCGGGAAGAAGCCTGGCAATCGAGTCGATCATCACCATCGCCGGCAATTCACCGCCGGTCAGTACGAAGTCGCCCAGCGAATATTCGGCATCGACATGAGTGCGAATTCGCTCGTCGAACCCTTCGTAACGACCACAGATAAAAATCAGTCCTTCGGTCTGGGCCAGGTCAGCGGCATCCTGCTGGCGAAACGTCTGCCCCTGCGGCGTCATCAGCAGTACCCGGGATCCTGGATTTTGCTGCTTCAACGCCCGCAACGCCCGACAGACCGGATCGGGCTTTATTACCATGCCGTCGCCACCCCCACAGGGAGTATCATCGACAACCTTGTGCTTGCCTTCGGCCCAATCCCTCAGGTTGTGGGCACGAATTTCGATCAGTTGTTTTTCGACCGCCTTGCCGAGAATACTGCAGGCAAAGGGAGAAATAAACATATCCGGGAACAGGGTCAGAACATCAAACTTCATCAGTTTCGGAAACCAGCCCTTCCGGCAGATCAACGGTCATCTGGCCGGATTCCAGATCAATGTCAACCACAAACGGACTCACAGCCGGAACCATGACTTCGCCGAAGCGGCCGTTCACCACGTAAATGTCGTGAGCTCCAGTCACCAGGAGTTCTGCAAGCACTCCCAGTTCACCGCGGGTGCGGTCGACGACCTTCAGCCCCTCCAACTGGTACCAGTAAAACTCATCATCATCCAGATCGGGCAGGTCAACGTAGCGCATCAGCACCTCGTTACCGACCAGAGTCTGGGCCGCTTCAATCGTTTCCATACCGCGCAGACGCAAAAGGACGTTGCCCTTCTGAGGCACCGCCCGTGCCGGCTCGAGGGAACGGAGTCGGCCACCTTTGTCGCGAAAAAACACCTGCGCGGCGGTCAGCAGCGAACGCGAATCCGGCGTCAGCGGCCGCACCTTGAGGTCGCCACGAAGACCATGAGTCCCGACAACCACCCCCAACGGAAACAACTGCTCAGCGATCTCTTTCATCACTCCATGATCTGGAGAGAGGCGCGCTTGTCCTCCCGGGTAGCCTTGGCATTGAGCAGGGTCCGCATGGCCTTCGCCGTCCGTCCCTGCTTGCCGATGATCCGCCCCATATCCTCCTGGGCGGCGGCCAGCTTGATGAGGGTGCTGCCGTCCTCTTCAAGTTCCTCCGAGATGGTAACCGCGTCGGGATTCTCCACCAGGGATTTCGCGATGAATTCGATGAGTTCTTTCATGGAGTCCGTCCTTCGGAGACAGGCTGCACCCGACCCCTCTTCTGAAACAGAAAACGAAACAGCCCCATCCGGT
>JAQYWA010000426.1 GCA_030145265.1 Desulfuromonas sp.
TCACCGGCGTTCGCCGGACCTGCTGAGCGAAGAAGATCTGCGGCAGTTCTTCCTTTATCTCATCAACGAAAAAAAGGCCTCCCGCAGCAACGTCACCATCCATCTGTCCGGGATCCGCTTTTTTTACGAGAAGACCTTGGGCCGCCCATGGTCCCTTTTCGACCTGGTCCGACCGGCCAAGCGGAAGAAACTTCCCGTGGTTCTGTCGTTCAGCGAAGTGCAGTCGATCCTGGGGTTGATTCGAAGCCCGGTGGTCAAAATGGCCTTGACGCTGACTTACTCCTGCGGTCTGCGGGTCTCCGAAGCGATACATCTGAAGATCGGCGACATCGACAGCACCCGCATGCTGGTCTGGGTGCGCCACGGTAAGGGCGGAAAGGACCGCTCGGTGCCGCTGGCGGAGCGAACGCTTACGTTGCTACGGGCCTACTGGCGCCTGAAGCGGCCGTCCTGCTGGCTCTTTCCCGGCCGTGGGCACCTCGGGCCGATTAGCATCGCAACCCTGCAGAAAGCCTTCAAAAAGGCCCTTCTCAACAGTTCCGTTCAAAAGCGCGCCTCAGTTCACACCCTGCGCCATTCCTATGCGACCCACCTGCTGGAAAACGGCACCGACCTGCGCGTGATCCAGGCGGTTCTCGGTCACAGTTGCACCAAGACCACGACTATCTATACCCATCTGACCGAAAAGGTACTGGGGAACCTGCACCAGAGCATCAACCAAATCATGGACGAGCTCTAGGCCCGCCCCTGCTGGCCATGCCCGAGCTTGCGGATATTTTTCGAACGTACGGTGGACGATACCTGCAGCGGTTCGGTGAGCGGATGCTGCCCAGTCATCGCCGCGCCCTGGCGGATATCACCGCCTGTCGAACCGAGGTCTTCGGCGGCCAGGTCACCGAGTGTGTGCGGTGTGGTCACCGGCACCACGTCTACCATTCCTGCCGCAATCGCAGCTGCCCCAAGTGCCACGCCACTGATAGCGGCCGCTGGCTCGAGCGTCGCCAGGCCGAACTGCTGCCCGTGCCCTATTGCCACGCCATATTCACCTTGCCGGAGGAGTTGCGGGAACCGGTGCGCAGACGTCAGAAAACCCTCTACGGGGCCCTAATGACAGCGGCGGCCGAGTCGCTGCAGCAGCTTGCGGCCGATCCCCACTATGTCGGCGGCAAAATCGGCATCCTCGCCGTGCTGCATACCTGGGGTAAGGCCATGGTTCACCATCCTCATGTTCATTGCCTGATCCCGGCCGGCGGACTCGCGGAGAGCGGGGAATGGCTGCCGGCCCGAAAGAAGTACCTGGTTCCAGTCAAGGCGCTTTCCAGAATCTTCCGCGCCAAGTTCGTGGCTCTGGCCCGCAAGACACATCCCGAAATGCCGTTGCCGGAATCCATCTGGCAAAAGGATTGGGTGGTCTACTGCAAACCGGCGGTTCAGGGGGCACCGAAGGTGCTGAACTACCTGGCCCGCTATATCCACCGAGTGGCGATCACCAACCACCGAATTGTGGCCGTCAACGATCAGCAAATCACGTTTACCAGCAAAGATTCCCGCACCCAACGGTGGGCACCGGTCGGCCTGAAGCCCGAGGAGTTCATTCGAAGATTTCTGCAACATGTTCTGCCCAAAGGCTTCAACAAGGTGAGGTATTACGGGATGCTCAGTCCGTCCCATCGTAAAGTACTGAAGCGGGTTCAGCTACTGCTGGATGAGCCGACAAAGGAAAACCCCGCCGCCAGTTCGGACGCGAAAAGTCCCGAAACTTCCTGGGAAAGCTCGCCCCACCAGTGTCCCCATTGCCCAACAGGTGTCATGGTCGTCATTGGCCGCTTGCCACGTCAATCGAGGGCGCCGCCATGAGCATAGTAATTACGAGTCTTCTTGAGGGGCGATTGCCGGCGCGGGTTCAAAATAATGACCCGATGCGTACCAACAGGCACGCCCAAAACCCGAAAAAAAGCCAAGTATTTGCCCTGGGCACTAAGCATTCTCGACAAATACTTCAGAAAGACCTCTAAAACATGATTTCGAGGCCCTCATCCATTGATATCTCTGACCAAAAAAGCTACCATTACAAGCTAGG
>JAQYWA010000427.1 GCA_030145265.1 Desulfuromonas sp.
GGCGAACAGGGCCCAGGCCAGTGGCTGCTCGTCCTCGGGCAGGTCGAGCAGGCCGGCCAGTTCGATCCCGGCGGTGTTGGTGAAGGTCACCTTTCGCTGTTTCATAATGTTCTCCCTTGTTCGCCGGGGCTTTTATTGGGGGTCAGGTCTTGCCTCGCCACATTATTATCATCTAAGCCAAATGCCACCTTCAGTAATTAGACTTATGAGAAAATTTGGCGGGTCGCGTCCCGCCAGACGCCTTACTTTTTGTCAGGCCAACAAAAAAGTAAGCAAAAAGTGGCTTCCCCTGCGGGGGGCATTTCTTCCGCCGAGGTTAGTAGCATCTCTGACCGTTGCTGCCGTAAATGGGTGCCGGCGCTTCGTGGGGTGAGCCTGTCATACGACCTGTGGCGGCAGATCAAGTCCGGTGCGTTTCAAAAGACCATTTCGTTCGAGTGCTTTGGGGTGAAACACCCTAAGTTAAAGGCATTTTCTCAACGACTGCGCCATTTTTCGAGCCGACAGTTTGGGTTCTGTTCTTACCTTGAAATCAGTTTCCTCGTCGCCAGGTGTGATACTTCTCGACCCAGCGCAATAGAGTCTCCGGTGCGTGATTCCTTTTCCACTCGCCGGCTGCGGCCTTGTTCATTTCAGCCAGGGTCGGGTAGATGTGGATGGTGCCGAGGATCTTTTTGAGGCCGAGGCCGTGTTTCATGGCGCTGACGTATTCGGCGATGATGTCGCCGGCGTGGGGGCCGACGATGGTGACGCCGAGGATCTTGTCGCTCCCCGGTTTGGTCAGTACCTTGACGAAGCCGCTGGTTTCCGCCTCGGCGATGGCGCGGTCGAGCTCGGCCAGCTCATAGCGGGTGACCTCGTAGGCAATCCCCTGCTCTTTTGCTTCCAGTTCGTTGAGGCCGACCCGGGCCACTTCGGGATCGACGAAGGTCGACCAGGGGATGACCCGGTAGTCGACCTTGAACTTTCTGACCGATCCGAACAGCGCGTTGACCACCGCATACCAGGCTTGGTGAGCGGCGGTGTGGGTGAACTGGTAGGGTCCGGCCACGTCGCCGGCGCAGAGGATGTTGGGGAAATTGGTCCGCATAAAGGGGTCGGCGTCGATGGTCCCCCGCGCGCTCAGCTGCACGCCGAGTTCTTCGAGGCCGAAGCCCTTGGCGTTGGCGGCCCGGCCGACGGCGACCAGGATGGTGTCGAACTCGATCTCGACGGTTTCGCCCTGGTGCTCGCAGAGCAAGACTTTGCGCTCGCCTTCAACTCGTACTTCCGTGGCCGCGTGGCCGGTCAGCACCCGCACCCCTTCCTCTTCGAACTGTCGCTGAACCAGGGCGGAAACCTCCTCGTCCTCGCGCCCCATAATGCGCGGCGCCATTTCCACCTGGGTGACGGCGCTGCCGAGGCGGGCGAAGGCCTGGGTCATCTCGCTGCCGATCGGCCCGCCGCCGAGCACTACCATCCGCCGGGGCAGTTCGCTCAGGTTCCAGAGGTTGTCCGAGGTCAGGATTTCGACCTGGTCGATCCCCTTGATCGGCGGCACGAAGGGACGGGCGCCGGTGGCGATCACGATGTTGCGGGTGGTCAGGGTTTTGCCATCGACCTCGACGGTGTAGGGGGAGGTCACCCGGGCCTGTCCCTTAATCACCTCGACGCCGAGGTCGGTGTAGCGCTGCACCGAGTCGTGGGGCTCGACGGTGCGCACCACCTGATGTACCCGCTCCATGACCTCGGCGAAATCGAACTCGACCTCGATCTTGCGCAGGCCGAACTCCTTGGCCCGGCGGGCGTAGGAAAGCATCCGGGCCGAGCGAATCAGCGCCTTGCTCGGCACGCAGCCGGTATTCAGGCAGTCGCCGCCCATTTTGTCTTTTTCGATCAGCGCCACTTTCGCTTTCACCGCGCTGGCGATGTAGGCGGTCACCAGTCCCGCCGAGCCGGCGCCGAGCACCACCAGGTTGTAGTCGAAGCGGGCCGGTTTCGGCCAGTGGGCGAGGGCCTTGCGGCTTTTGATCGTATCGAGGATGCGCTTGGAAATCAGCGGCAGCAGGCCGAGCAGGGCGAAGGAGATC
>JAQYWA010000428.1 GCA_030145265.1 Desulfuromonas sp.
GGTCGAGAAGCAGGTCGCCACCCGCCTGGAAAAACTGCTCTGGCAGGTTGACGGGGTCGAATATGTCTATTCCATGTCCCGCCCCGACCTGGCGGTAGTGACGGTCCGCTTTTACGTTGGTGAAGACCGCATCGACTCGCTGGTCAAGCTGCACAACAAGATTTCTACCAACATCGATATGGCGCCGCCGGGGGTGACCGGTTGGGTGATCAAGCCGGTCGAAGTGGATGACGTCCCCATCGTCAATCTCTCCCTCTATTCGGATCGGGTCTCAGACCACCAGCTGCGACGGGTGGCCGAAGAAGTGGTCGACCGCCTGCAGTCGGTTAAAAACACCTCGGTGACCACCGTGATCGGCGGCCGGCCCCGGCAGGTACGGGTCGATCTCGATCCGGCCGCCCTGGCCGCCCGTAATCTCGACATTCTCGAAGTGCGTCGGGCTCTGGCCGGGGCCAACCTGGAGCTGCCGGCCGGCAGTTTTCAGCAGGGCAACGAAGAGCTGCTGGTGCGTGGCGGCAGCTTTTTCCGTTCGGCCCTTGAGGTGGCCGATCTGGTGATCGGCGTGCACAGCGGAAGGCCGGTCTACTTACGGGATGTGGCGCAGGTCGACGACGACATGGCCGAAGCCAGCAGTTATACCCGCTTCCGTTTCGGCCCGGCTGGCGATCCCGCAGTGGCCGATAAAGGGGGCGAGTACCAGGCGGTCCACATTGCTGTGGCGAAGAAAAAGGGGACCAACGCGGTGGTGGTCGCCGAAGAAGTGATCGAGTCGGTCCGGCAGATGCAGGGGACCATCGTCCCTGACGACATCCAGGTGCAGGTCACCCGCAACTACGGCGAGACCGCCGATCACAAAGTCAACGAGCTGATTACTCATCTGGTGATCGCGGTGGTCACCGTGCTCGCCCTGGTCTTCTTCGCCCTCGGCTGGCGCGAGGCGCTGATCGTGGCGGTGTCGATTCCGATCATCTATTCGCTGACCCTGCTGGTTAACTACTGGTTCGGCTACACCATCAACCGGGTCACCCTGTTCGCCTTGGTGCTGTCGCTGGGGCTGCTGGTCGACGACCCGATCGTCGACGTAGAAAACATCTATCGGCACTTCAAGATGAAGAAAGAACCCCCGCGCGACGCGGTCCTCTCGGCGATCGACGAAGTGCGTCCACCGGTGATCCTGGCGACGTTGGCGGTTATCCTCTCTTTTCTGCCGATGCTCTTCATCACCGGCATGATGGGGCCGTACATGCGCCCGATGGCGATCAACTTGCCATTGACCATGGTTATGTCGCTGCTGGTCGCCTTTACCGTCACCCCGTGGATGAGTTACCACGTTCTCAAGGGGGAATACGGCAAAGAAGAGAAGGAGTTTATCCTCGAGGAGACCCGCATCTACCGGGTCTATCGACGTCTGCTGCTGCCATTCCTGCAGTCGCGGGCCAAGGCCTGGGCGTTGGTGTTGTTGGTACTGTTGCTGCTGCTCGGTTCGGTGGCGATGCCGGTCTTCAACCTGGTGCCGATGAAGATGCTCCCCTTCGACAACAAGAACGAGTTTCAGTTGGTCATCGATCTGCCGGAGGGAACCACCCTCGAGCAGACCGACGCCGCGGTGCGGGCGTTTGAAGACTACCTGGCGACGGTCAACGAGGTGACTGACTTTCAGGCCTATGTCGGGACGGCCAGCGCCATGGATTTCAACGGCATGGTGCGCCATTACTACATGCGTCAGGGTCCCAACGTCGCCGATATCCGCGTCAACCTGGTGCACAAAAGTGAGCGGCAGCAGCAGAGCCACGCCATCACTCTGCGGCTGCGCGACGATCTGACACAGATTGCCGATCGGTTTGGTGCCAACCTCAAGGTGGTCGAGCTGCCGCCGGGGCCGCCGGTCATTGCGACTCTGGCAGCCGAGGTCTATGCCGAGCCGGGGGTTTCCTACGCCGATCAAGTCGGCGCCGCCCGGCAGGTACGCGAGCGCATGGTCATCGAGGACAAGGTGCGGGACGTAGACGATACGGTGGAATACGCCCAGCGCCGCTTCGTTTTTGTTCCTGACCGGGAAAAGGCGGCG
>JAQYWA010000429.1 GCA_030145265.1 Desulfuromonas sp.
ACGGTCTTGCCAACACCGGCGCCACCGAACAGGCCGATTTTACCACCACGTGAGTAGGGGGCAAGCAAGTCGATGACCTTGATTCCGGTTTCGAACGACTCGACTTTGGTCGACTGGTCAACAAATTCGGGGGTAGGGCGATGGATAGCCCATTCCTTGTCGGTGTTAACCGGACCAGCTTCGTCGACGGGCTGGCCAATGACATTAAGGATACGCCCGAGGGTACCGCGGCCGACCGGCATGAGGATCTGGTTGCCAGTGTCGAGAACGTCCTGACCGCGAACCAGTCCGTCGGTGGAGTCCATGGCGATAGCACGGACGGTGTTTTCACCGAGGTGCTGAGCAACTTCGACGACCAGGTTCCATTCCCCCTCGCCGAGGGATGGGCTGGTGATTTTAAGAGCATGGTAAATCTCGGGGAGCTTACCGGCCTCGAACTCGACGTCGATGACAGGGCCGATAACCTGAGTGATTTTTCCTTTATTCATGATGAACCGTTCCTCCTTTATCCCACCCGCTACAGGTGTGAATCATCGTTCGTTTCTTTATTTAATGGATTCGGCGCCGGAGATGATTTCCATCAACTCACTGGTAATGGCGGCTTGGCGTGCGCGGTTGTACTGCAGTGTCAGCTTGCCGATCATCTCGGAAGCGTTCTTGCTGGCACTGTCCATAGCGCTCATGCGGGCGCCATGTTCAGAAGCGACCGACTCCAGAAGCGCGCGGAAGATCTGAACCTCTACATGCTTCGGCAGCAACTGCTCAAGGACCTCACCACGACCGGGCTCATAAATGTATTGAGCAACATGAACCCCTTCTTCGACCTCTTTCGGGACGATCGGCAAGAGCTGATTGATGGTCACTTCCTGAGCGATGGCGCTCTGGAAGGCGTTGTAGATGATGTAGACGGCATCATAGGTTTCGTCTGCATACATCTTAACGACCTCCTGCCCCAGAAGCGCAGCGGTGGAGTAGGAGATGACCCCGATATTCTGGTGTACCTTGACGATATTTTCGCCGCAACGGTTCTTGAGGTATTCGTTGCCCTTGCGCCCGATGATCATCAGGTCAATGGCCTCGTATCCTTCAGGGTTGTTTTTGACGAAACGCTCGGCAGCCTTTGAAACGTTGCCATTGAAGCCCCCGCAGAGACCGCGGTCAGCAGTCATCAGGACCACCAGAGAGCGCCCCTTGGCCCTGGCCTCAAGCAGAGGATGTGCTTCGGTATCCTCACGCGCAGCCAGACTGGAGAGGACTTCTCCGATCTTGTCAGCATAGGGCCTGGCGGCAACCACCGCCTCTTGCGAGCGGCGCAGCTTGGCAGCCGAAACCATTTTCATGGCTTTGGTGATCTGCTGGGTATTCTTTACCGAGCCGATCCGCTTTTTTATGTCCTTCAGATTTGCCATCTGTCCTTACCTTTTGCTTGCAGGTTATGCAGCTACAAACTGACCCTTAAACTCCTCGAGAGCCGACTTGAGTCGTCCTTCGATATCGTCGTCGATTTTTTGCTTAGCGCTGATATCGGTAAGGATTTGGCCGTGGCTGCTTTCGAGGAAAGACAGCAGTTCTGCTTCATAGCGCGAAACATCGGTGGCCGGGTAGTCATCGACGAAGCCATTATTGACCGCATAGATGCCAACAACCTGTTTTTCTACCGGCAGCGGCTGATACTGACCCTGTTTGAGAATTTCGACCAGACGGGCTCCACGGTTGAGCTGGCGCTGGGTAGCGGCGTCGAGGTCAGAGCCGAACTGGGCAAAAGCGGCCATTTCTCGATACTGAGCCAGGGCCAACCGAAGAGTACCGGCAACCTGCTTCATCGCCTTGACCTGAGCGCTACCACCGACTCGGGAAACCGATAGACCAACGTTGATGGCCGGGCGGACACCGGAGTAGAAGAGGTCGGTCTCAAGGAAGATTTGACCATCGGTGATCGAGATAACGTTAGTCGGGATGTAGGCGGAAACGTCACCAGCCTGGGTCTCGATGATCGGCAGAGCGGTCAAAGAACCGCCACCGAGGGTATCATTGAGCTTGGCGGCGCGCTCAAGCAGACGGCTGTGC
>JAQYWA010000430.1 GCA_030145265.1 Desulfuromonas sp.
GCCGACCGAAGCCATTGACGACGACAAGCTGCTGCTGCTGCCCCACGCCAGCCTGACGCCCATCGAAGTGGAAAAGATCAAAGACGCCATCGCCGCCTTCGGCTATGACGTCCTGGCCCTGCCCGACCTGTCGACCTCCCTCGACGGCCACCTCGGCGAAAAACAGGCGGCCCTCTCCAGCGGCGGCATCCAGGTCGAACAGATCCGCAAACTCGCCGATGCCGGCCTGGTCATCAGCGTCGGCGATTCGATGCAGCGATGCGCGAAGGCGCTACAAAAGAAAAATCCCTTCATCCGCCACCACCACTTCGCCCACCTGCAGGGGCTCGACGCCAGCGACGCCCTGGCAGAACTGCTGATGAAGGAAACGGGGATCAGCCTGCCGCAGCCGGGCCTCGTGCGCTGGCGCAAGCGCCTGCAGGACGCCATGCTCGACAGCCATTTCTCGCTCGGCCAAACCCGGATTCTGGTCGCCGCCGAACCGGACCACCTGGCCGGGCTCTGCCAGACTCTACACGAGGCGGGGGCACGGGTTACCGTGGCCATCAGCAGCGTCGATTCGCCGCAAATGGAAAAGATCCCGGCAGACAAGGTTCTGGTCGGCGACCTCGAAGACGCCGAGAACCTGCGCGACGAATACGACCTGATCGTCAGCAACTTTCATTGCGAGGCACTGGCCCACAAGTTCCACAAGGCCCTGGTGCTGCGCGGCTTCCCTAACTGGGAAGAGGTCGGCAATCAGCTCAAGAACGATATCCTCTACGAGGGCGGGACGTACTTTTTGTTTGAAGTAGCGAACGCTTCCGAGAAGATGCGAATGCATTCAGGCTCTTAAAGGCAAAAACAAAGACCGTCGGGCCCCGGCCCGACAGCCGGGTTACTTTTCTTTGAGCGCAAATGAAAAGTAACCAAAAGAAACTCTGGCTGCGCCGCATTGGGGCCGCGAATGGCCAGTGGTTCTGAGAGCCACTGCTACAGTTGACTAGTGGCGGTGCTTCGATCGTCCTATTTGCGAACGGGAGTGCTTGTTCAAGCAGACAGCGTGGCTGTTGCAAACACCACCGCTGCTAAAAATTAAAAGCCACCAGTGGTGCAGTGCAGGCGTTGGCTTTGCTTTTCCGATTTTTCACTCCACAGCACTTGAACGAAATGTCCTGCCGGGACACGCCGGGATTAATCTAAAACCAATGGTCGCATTTCAAGCCCATGCTACGAAGTGCCCCCAGGGGTTTTCTCCCTAATGGTTATCGGAGCACTGACCCCGGCGACAGCAATGCCCCCCGCAGGGGAGCCACTTTTTGCTTACTTTTTGTTGGCTGGGACAAAAAGTAAGGCGTCTGGCGGGACGCGACCCGCCGGTTCTGGTTCTGGGTTTAACTTTAGAGAACAAGCAACATGACCGGGCACACCGAAACAATCCGAAAATACGCCGCCGATGACCGCAGGGTCGGTATCCTCGACGATGCCGACGGCACCGGCGAGGTTGGTCTGAATTCGGAGGACGTCGGCCGACGGCTGGCGGTGCGCTTCACCCTGCGCCAACATGAAGGCCTGGTGGAGGAAATCCGCTTTCAGGTTTTCGGCTGCGGCTTCACCATCGCCGCCTGCGCCGCCGCCGCGGAACTGGCCGAGAAACGCCCGCTGGATGCGGCCCTGACCATCGACGCCGAAGCGGTGAATACCGCCCTCGGCGGACTCCCCGAAGAACGCAGCTACTGCGCCGCCCTGGCGGTGGAAGCCCTGCATGCAGCGGTACAGAGCGCCCACCGCGGCAGCGCCGTGCAGGCCAATGTAAGCCCGGCAAGCAAAGAAGAGCACGGTCCGCGCGTTTCCGCCGACGATCCAGTCTACCGCGCCCTGCTCGCCAGCCACGCCCCCTCCACGGTTTCCGCAGAAGACCGCCACCTGTTCGCCTGCCTGCTCGCCGTGGCCGCCGCCGAACCTTGCGCAACCAGCGACGCTCTCGGCCTGACCCGGCAGGAACTCGCTTCCCTGCTTAAAACCTATTTTCCCGGAGTCGATCCCGCGCGGCTCGCCCCTCGCCCAGTCTCCGTC
>JAQYWA010000431.1 GCA_030145265.1 Desulfuromonas sp.
GTTCTCGGTCACCAGGCGACCGCGTCGATCCTGACCCTGCATCTGCAGAACCAGCTTGCTACGGCCCAGGAGATGGCGGCGCTCGGCAAGGTTTCGGCTTTCGTCATGCACGATTTGAAAAACCTGGTGTCGAGTCTGGCCATGGTGGTGGACAATGCCAAGGACTATCTGGCCGATCCCGAGTTTCAGGCCGACATGCTGGAGACCCTGGAAAATACCGTGGCCAAGATGAAAGACCTGATCAACCGGTTGAAGAACATGGAGGAAAAATCCGAGCTCGCGATCTCCGATGTCGACCTTTTTGGTGTGGCGCGGCAATCGGCCAGGCTGGCAGGCATGGAAGATCTCGAGGTCGTCGGGGCGCCGGTACTGTTGCGCGTTGATGCCGAGGAGGTTCAGAAGGTTCTGCTGAACTTGTTGGTGAATGCTCGAGAAGCCGACCCTGCCTCAGATGCTCCCTGTGTCGAAGTTGGCCAAGCCGAGGGGATGGCCTTTGTGCGGGTGACCGATCAGGGCTGCGGGATGTCGAACGACTTCATCCGGACCCGACTCTTTCGCCCTTTCGAGACGACCAAGAAAAAAGGCTTTGGCATCGGCCTGTACCAGTGTAAGCAGGTGATTGAGGCCCATGGCGGGAGGATCGATGTAAATAGCGAGGAAGGGCGGGGTTCGAGCTTTACCATCTGGTTGCCGGCGCTAGTGACAGGGGCAGGCACGGTCGAACAAGTGTGACCCCTGGGCTAGTGACCTTGCATTTTTTTATATGATTTTAGAGGGTTGCGGTTTCGTCATGATCTGTTACACATTTCATATAACCAGTTGACGGTTATCCCTTTAAGGGGGATGGGCCATACAGGGGGAGTGGTTGGAAAAGCTGCTGATCGTTGACGATAGCCCGGAAATACTCAAACAGCTCAAGTGGGGGCTGGGAAAGGACTACGAGATTCTGCAGGCCGGGAATGTGAAGGATGCCCTGAAGGCTTTTCAGGCCCACCTCCCCTCAGTCGTGACGCTCGACCTGGGACTGCCGCCAGATGCCGACGGTGCCACCGAGGGGCTTCGCTGCCTCGAGGAAATGCTGCGGTTACGGCCTCAAAGCAAGGTGATCGTTCTCTCTGGCAACGATGAACGGGCCAACGCCCTGCGGGCCGTGTCGCTTGGCGCCTACGATTTTTACCAGAAGCCGATTGAACTGGTTGAACTGAAGATCATCCTGCGTCGTGCCTTTCACCTGGCGACCCTCGAAGAAGAGCACCGGCGTCTGCAGCAGGCGACATCCCCCTCGGGAGGAATGCATGGCATTTTTGGCCAGTGTCCGGAACTCGAGGACGTTTTCACGACTATCCGCAAGGTGGCCTCGACCGATGTGCCGGTGATGATTTTAGGTGAAAACGGCACCGGCAAGGAAATGGTAGCACGGGCCATTCATTGCCAGAGCCTGCGCAAGGACGGACCCTTTATTCCGATCAATTGCGGGGCTATACCGGAAAACCTGCTTGAGGCCGAGCTTTTCGGCCATGAGAAGGGCGCATTTACCGGCGCGGCCGCGCGGGTCCAGGGAAAGGTCGAATTCGCCAACGGCGGCACCTTGTTTCTAGACGAGATCGGGGAGATGCCGGCATCTTTGCAGGTCAAGCTGCTGCGTTTTCTCCAGGAAAAGCTGATCCAGCGGGTAGGCGGTCGCGAGGATATCCGCATCGACGCCCGGATCGTGGCGGCGACCAACGTCGATATCGACAAGGCCATTGCGCAGGGCGTTTTTCGCGAAGATCTCTATTATCGGATCAGCGTGATTACCGTTAGCCTGCCACCCCTTCGGGAGCGGGGCGACGACGTGGTCCTGCTGGCCACCCTCTTTCTGCGTCGGTTCGGCGGCGAGTTCAACAAGAGGGTCCGCGGTTTCAGCGCCGAGGCCCTGCGCAGCCTGAAATCCTACCATTGGCCCGGCAATGTTCGCGAATTGGAAAACAAGGTCAAGCGGGCGGTGGTCATGAGCGACGCGCCGATCATCGATCCCGGGGATCTGGGCTTCCAGGAGGCGACAGT
>JAQYWA010000432.1 GCA_030145265.1 Desulfuromonas sp.
ACAGATCACCTGTAGAAAGGGGTGCGACAGCTGCTGCCGTCATCTCTCCCTGTTCTGGGTCGAAGGGGTGGCGCTGGCGCTGGCGCTGGAGGAACTGCCTGCTGAGGCGGCGGAACATATCCGTCAACGGGCACGGCAGGCGACACCTGACGGGGCCTGTCCTCTCCTTGAACAAGGTCAATGCCTGTTGTACCAGGCGCGGCCGATCATCTGTCGCACCCATGGCCTGCCCCTGCTCGGCAGCCGCGACGGCGAACGGTTCGTCGACACTTGCCCGGAAAATTTCAAAGGACTCGATTCCCTGCCGGCGACGGCGGTACTCGACCTTGAGCTTCTCAACACCACCCTGGCTACCATCAACGGTCTGTTCGTTTCCGAAGCCTTTCATGGCGGCTCGCCCGCCGAAGAGCGCGTTACTATCGCCGCATCCCTGCTGCTCGAACTCTGATCGTCGATTTGCCGGCTTGTCATTGCTGGGCGGGCCCTTTATACTTTCATAGCTAATGAACGTATGGAAATGCCCGGGCATGCAACGTGCCCGGCTGCTAACGGAGGTTCCATGTCGCTTCTCGGCGATCGGCTCGAGAGAATTAAATTTTTTCTGCGGAATGATTTGTGGACCATCGATGCCAATCGACTGTCCTGGTTTCAATTGCTGGCCCTGCGGCAGGCCAGGGTCGTCACGGCGGTGGTTCAGGGCTTTCTCGCCGATAGCTGCATGCTTCGCGCTTCGGCCCTGACCTATACGACTCTTCTTTCGATCGTTCCCCTGCTGGCTCTGATGTTTGCCCTGCTCAAGGGCTTCGGCGTGCAGAACACCCTCGAACCGCTGATTTTAGAAAATCTGGCGTTGGGAGCCGAGGAGATTGTCAGCCAGATCATTAGTTACATCGATAATACCAACGTCGCCCGTCTTGGCGTCGTCGGCATGGCTGCCCTTTTACTGGCCGTGCTCACCCTGTTGTCCAATATCGAAAAAAGTTTCAATCACATCTGGGGGGTGGCCGAAACCCGGCCGCTGCTGCGCCGCTTCGCCGACTATTTTTCGGTCGTTGCCATCGGTCCGGTGTTCGTGCTGGCGGCCATTTCCATGACGTCATCGCTGGCCAGCAATCAACTGGTCACTCATCTGCAGGGGGACACCTACCTTGGTCCCTTGATCCTGCTGTTGTTCAAAGCGATTCCCTTTGTCGGCATGTGGATCACCTTTACCGCTCTGTATATCTTCATGCCTAATACCCGGGTCAGTTATTCCGCGGCGCTGGTCGGTGGCATCCTCGGCGGTACCCTCTGGCAGCTGGCTCAGTGGGGGTACGTGCATTTCCAGGTCGGCGTAGGCCGCTACAATGCCATTTACGGCACCATGGCGGCGCTGCCGATCTTCATGGTCTGGCTCTATGTCAGCTGGGTGATCGTGCTGCTTGGCGTCGAGATGACCTACGCTTGGCAGAACCTGCGTCTGGTCCCCAGCGATATCCGCGGTTCGGAGGTCAACTTCGCCAGTCGCGAGCTGGTGTCATTGACTGCCATGCTGGCGGTGTCCGAACCTTTTTATCGGGGGGAGTCGCGCTGGGATTCATCGCAGGTGGCTGACCGGCTCGATTTGCCGCCGCGACTGGCCCATGACATCCTGCAGCAGTTGGTGCGACTTGGTTTTCTCTCTGAGGTGCGGGACGGCTCGCATGATCGCTATGCCTACCAGCCGGGACGGGCGTTGGAGGCGTTGACGGTTCACGATCTGCTGCAGGGGTTGAAGCAGGATGGCATCAGTTACACCCGGTTGCGTAGTACGCCGGAGCGGGAGGTGGTGCGGGAGATTGAGCAGACCATCGAGGCGGCCGGTCGTAGTGCCCTGGCCGAGATGACCGTGCAGGACCTGGTGAAGGATATGATTGCGAAACGGGATGTGGAAAAGGCTCAATCGCCGCCTTTGGAGAAGGTTTCGAGCGAGAAGGCACCGTCTTCAAAGACGGCGTAGGAATACTGACTGATCCAGTCGCCGAGGGAGATGAGAATTTTTCCCTCGGGGGTAGT
>JAQYWA010000433.1 GCA_030145265.1 Desulfuromonas sp.
AGGATCTGGGCGCCGGTCTGGCCAAGGCTCGTGCGGCCCGCGGCAAGAAAAAGAAGTAAGTCGCTCCCTTTTCATGCGCAAAAGTAAAGCCCCCAGGCCAGTACAGGCTTGGGGGCTTTTTGTTTCGGGCCGATAATCTCTGGGGAAATTTTGAACAAGCAAGACTACGATTTCCGCGTTCATTTCGCCCGTAGATTCGGACCCTCTGCGTTAACGCCAGGCGAGGGCAGGGGGGACCGTGACGAGCGGCTGAGTACTTCTGTCGCGAAGGGTTTTTTACCAGAAGGATCCGAGGCCGATCTTTGATTTGGGTTGTTCGGGATCGAGGCGTCGCATTTTTACCAGCACCATGTTTATCTGCGAGACATGCTGGATCATTTCGACCGGTTCACCCTCATCGGTGGCGCCGACAAAACGCATCAGTGCGGGGTTGCAATAGCTGATGCCCGACAGGTGAAATACCATCGTCTGCCCAGAAGTCACGCTGCGCACCCCGACCCCGTGCTCCTCGTCCAGCGATTGGTCGAAGTCACTCACCCACTGCAGCAGACGGCGATAGAAGGTGCCAGCGAGATTTTCATCTGCAGATCTGGATGCTGTGTCCGGCATGGGAAAGCCGGGTTCGGGCCTTGTGTATTCCATGACTACGCCTCCTTGAGGGAAGAGGTCTAAGCATTTGTTCATCAAGAGACTGCCTTATTCAGGCAAATTAATCAATGCAGATTGTCCCGAAAAGGGTCTAACTCGCTTTTTCTTCGACCGCTGTCCTGTATTCGATCAGGTCGGCGATGGTCATCACCGGCATATAGTGCTTTTCGGCGAACTCGACGATTTCCGGCAGGCGGGCCATGGTACCGTCGGGGTTGGTGACTTCGCAGAGAACCCCAAACGGTTTGAGCCCGGCCAGGCGCATCAGGTCGACCGTAGCCTCGGTGTGGCCGCCGCGTTCCAGGACGCCGCCGGAGCGGGCCTTCAAGGGGAAGACGTGGCCGGGGCAATGGAGGTCGGCAGGACCGGCATTGTCGGCAACTGCCGCCTTCACAGTGGTGGTTCGGTCGGCGGCGGAGACCCCGGTGGTGACATTATGGGCTGCCTCGATGGTGACGGTGAAGGCGGTCTGGAACTGGCTCGAGTTGGTCTCAACCATCATCGGCAGTTTGAGCTGGCGTACCCTCTCTTCTGTCAGGCAGAGGCAGACGATGCCGCTGCATTCGCGGATCAACATGGCCATTTGGGCTTCCGTGAGGGTTTCTGCAGCAAAGATCAGATCCCCTTCGTTTTCACGATCTTCGTCATCGGTGACCAAAACGCCGCGGCCGCTGCGCAGGGCATTGAGGGCTTGTTCGACGCGCTGAAAAGATGTGCCGAATTGGGACAACAGTGTCTGATTCATGGTAGCTCTCCTAGTGTTAATGGATACCAGAATCAGGGCATAGGGAAGGCAGCTGCCGGGGGGCCGGACAGCCTCACGCCAGGCAGGGGAGCCTGTGGCGAGGGGATCACTGCCTTATCCTCTTTCGTCCGGACTGTAACCGTCGGCTCTGGCTTCTCACCAGATCTGCTGACCTTTTCCCCGATGGAAAAGCGCTCGCGGGCTCCCCGGAAAGATCCGGGATACCGCCGGTGGGGACTTTCACCCCGCCCTGAGAATAAGATGTCACAAAAACTAGCGGAAATGGGAGGGGGTTGTCAATACGTATAAAATTAGGATCAATCCCGGCTGTTCTTTTGGGTGCCGATTTGGTTCTTGATCCCGTGGTCAAGCCTGGGTCAGCGTGGTTATTTAGCGATTTGGAGAAGTGCCAAATTGCAACGTTGACCCCAAATTTACCATTACGCTTTGTCGGCCAGATAGGTCAGCTTACATTGACGGCACTTGCCGTAGCGTGCCGGCAGAAACAGCAGGTTGACCGCAAGGCAACTCTGGCACTGCCAGAACTTGTATTCGGTGACTTCTCGCCCGGCCAGGCTGCTGAAAAACCAGCGATAGTACAATTCCCAGTCGTATTTTGGGGGCTGGGCCGCTTTTTCAA
>JAQYWA010000039.1 GCA_030145265.1 Desulfuromonas sp.
TACGGCCTGTACAAGGTGCCGACATCAGCGGGCTGGACGAGAGCGCATGCCTTGAGGTGAAGAACATCGGAAAGCCGTGTGCGGGAAAACCGCACGCACGGTTTGATGAGGAGGGGCAGGTAACCCCCGCCCCTTACTCTACCCTAAGTTTTTCCCATGGCACACCGGATTGCTTCGGTGTCTATCGTTTTTGCCATCTCATGCTCCTTTAGGGAAGCGGCCACTTCCGCTGCTGAATGCGGGCATTTGGGGATAGCCTTGTGATCCCCGGATTCTCTTTTACCCGTTGGTCAACTTCAGTTGCACCGCACTGTTCATCTCGAACACGCTTTCAAAGACTGCAATCGCAAGCTCTGTAGCTTTTTCAATGTCATCCCCGAAGGTAACCAGGAAGCTGGTCTGGGAGCCTGCTGACGGGCCGTCCGAGCTTTCGAAGAGTTCAAAGGTCTCCGGGCCCGGGTAGCCCAGTTCGCTGAACAGGTCTCGGGCCTTTTCAAACTCGTCCTGGCTCAGCGTTTGCTGAGGCAGGTCGAAAAAGAGGGGTTCTTCGGTGGACCCTGAGAACTGGACAAACTTGCCCGTAGCGGGCTCTTCAATAATCAGGTATGACCCGGCAGGGTGCTGCAGCAGGAGGCTCAGGGCTTCACGAATGAGGTCCGAATTGTCTCTGTGGGATGCATTTTGAAACCACAGCGAAAAGGCCGCAGCCACCGTCAATACAATCACGGTAACCATGAAAAGGGCTGTTAATACAGTGACCATCCCCATGCGGTATTCCTGTCGTTTCAGTCCTGGTGGGATGCGGTGGTTTTTTCGATCTCTTCGAGTAAAAGTTCCCAGTAGCCGACATCAATCCATTGATTGAACTTCCAGCCGACTTCCTTGAAATGGGCCACCTTTTTAAACCCCAGCTTTTCATGCAGCGAGACGCTGGCTGGGTTCGGCAGGGCGATGCCGCCGATGACGGAATGCACCGAAGAGGTCCGCAGCTGGGTAAACAGGGCTTCGTACAGTTGACTTCCCATGCCGCGCCCGGTTGTCTCCTGCGAGAGGTAGACGGAACTCTCGGCCGCGTAGCGATAGCAAGATCTGTTCTTCCATCCATTGGCATAGGCATAGCCGACAACCTTCCCGTCTTTTTCAAGAACCAGCCAGGGATAGGTGCTGGTCACCGTTTTGATTCGATTCTGCATCTCGGTGACGGTTATGGGCTCTTCTTCGAACGTAATGGTGGTGTTTTCAACGTAATGGTTATAGATCTCGCAAATGGCACTCGCATCGGCTATGCGAACACTTCGAATCATTCGAGTCCCTCAATGGCTATGAATAGAGTGGGCGCCTCGTGCCCTGTACTCTTTTTAATTTACCATTTGATGGCCAAAAAGGTTGCTTTAAGTGCCAAATACGGTTTTTTTCTGTCTGGTATGTTTTCGCGCCCTGGTCTGTCATGTCCTTTTTTTGCCGGCCGCCATAGAATTCTCTTATTTGTCGGGTATTTTTTAATAAGCACTATGGCGTTTGTTGGGGTGATTTTCATGCTGTGGCGATACCGCCGCGGGGAGGCTGTCGATGAAGGAAATCTATCAATTCTACGATGAGCTCGGGCCGACCAAGATTGTGCATGTCTATGAGCCGCGGATCGGTTTGAAGGCGGTGCTGGTGGTGGACAATGTCGCCGCGGGACCTTCCGTCGGCGGCATCCGCATGGCGCCCGATGTCAGTACCGAGGAGTGTTTCCGGCTGGCGCGGGCGATGACCCTGAAAAATGCGGCGGCCGGCCTGGCCCACGGCGGCGGCAAGGCGGTGCTCTACGGCGATCCGAAAATGCCGCGGACGCAGAAGGAAATCCTCATCCGCGGCCTCGCCAATGCGTTGCGGGATATCAAGGAATATATCCTCGCTCCCGACATGGGCACCGATGAGGAGTGCATGGCCTGGATCAAGGACGAGGTCGACCGGGTGGTCGGCCTGCCGCGGGAGGTCGGCGGCATTCCCCTGGATGAAATCGGGGCGACGGGCTGGGGGATTCGCCATGCCGCCGAGGTCGCCCTGGGCGAGTGCGATTTCAAACTTGAGGGCGCCCGCGTGGTCATTCAGGGGTTCGGTGCCGTGGGCAAGCATGCCGCACGCTTTTTGGGCGAGCAGGGGGCGGTGCTGGTGGGCGCGGCCGATTCGGCCGGGGCGATTTACAATCCCCGGGGGCTCAATATCAACCAGCTCATCGAACTCAAGGCGGCCGGCCAGAGCGTCGCCGAGTATCCGGATGGTCGGAAGGGCGACCGGGAGGCGGTCATTGACATGGAATGCGACATTTGGATTCCCGCCGCCCGTCCCGACGTCATCCACGCCGACAACGTCGGCCGCCTCAAGGCCCGGCTGGTGGTCGAAGGGGCGAACATCCCGATCACCCATGATGCGGAACGGATGCTTCATGAGCGGGGGGTGCTGTGCATCCCCGATTTTATCGCCAACGCCGGCGGGGTGATCTGCGCCGCCATGGAATACAAGGGGGCCTGCGAAGTCACCGCGCTGGCCGCCATCGAAGAAAAGCTGCGCCACAACACCAAACTGGTGCTGGATGCGGTCAGACAGAAGGGCATCCTGCCCCGCGAAGCGGCGATGGAGCTGGCGCTGCAGCGGGTGAAACGGGCGGTCAGCTTCAGGCGCTGGTCGGTCTTTTAGGCAGGGGGGCGTATGTATCGGATTCGCTTTCACGGCCGGGGCGGGCAGGGGATGAAGACCGCCAGCCGCATTCTGGGCACGGCCTTCTTTAACGAAGGGTTCGAGGTGCAGGACGCGCCCCGCTACGGCGCGGAGCGGCGGGGGGCGCCGATTTTCGCCTACGTGCGGGCGGCCCGCCGGGCGATCTACGAGCGCGGCGTCATTCGCCACCCCGACCTGGTCATTGTCGCCGACGAGACCCTGGTGGCGATGCCGGCCGCCGCCGTGCTGCAGGGGGTCGACGCCCACTGCGTGGTGCTGATCCACAGCCGCGAACCGGCGCCGGTCTGGCAGCACCGGCTCAATCTGGCCGGGCCGGTCGTCATCCTGCCCTTGGCCGAGGAGCGGGAGGACCGGCTGGCCCTGCGCCAGATCGGCACCGCCTGTGCCGCGGCGGCGGCCCGCCTGGTGGGAGTGGTCGCCTGGACCGCCCTGGAACAGGCCCTCCGTGACGAGCTGGCCGCGCTGGGGGACGCCTTGGTGGAAGCCAACCTGGGTCCCGCCCGGCGGGTCTACGATTTCCTGAGCCCCCAACAGGGATGCGTTGCGCCCGGCCCGGTGGTGGCGGCAGAGGGCTACGTCCGCCCCGACTGGGTCGAGCTGGCCTTTGAGGACGCCCGGGTTTCGGCCCCGGCTATCCATGCCGCGCTTACCAGCGAGCAGGTGCAAACCGGCCAGTGGCGCACCCTGCGGCCGGTGATCGATTGCGCTCGCTGCAAAGGCTGCTGGTGGGTGTGCAGCACCTTTTGTCCCGACGGGGCGATCCAGGTCGATGAATCGGGCCGGCCACGGATCGATTACGCCCATTGCAAGGGCTGCATGGTGTGCGCGGCCCAGTGCCCGCATCATGCCATCGAGGCGATTCCCGAGCAGGACGCACCGCCGGCAGAAGACGAACGGGGGGCGAAATGACGCGCATGTTGTTGACGGGTAACGGAGCGGCGGCCTGGGGGGCGCGGCTGGCCGGGATCGAATATCTCCCCGCCTTTCCCATCACGCCGCAGACCGAGATCATCGAAACCATCGCCAAATGGATCGACTTCGGCGAGCTGGACTGCCGGATGACGACCCTCGACTCCGAGCATTCCATGATCACTGCCGCCGGCGGCGCGGCGGTGACCGGCGTACGGGTCTTTACCGCGACTTCCAGCCAGGGGCTGCTGTACGCCATGGAGATGCTCTACACGACGGCCGGCTGGCGGGCGCCTTTCGTGCTGGTCAACGTGTCGCGGGGGCTGGCCTCCCCGATCACTCTCGAGCCTGATCACAACGACATCCTGGCGGCGCGCGACAGCGGTTTTTTGCAGCTGCACTGCGCCACCTGCCAGGAGGTGCTCGATGGCATCCTGCTCGCCTACCGGATGGCGGAGGACGGGCGTGTGCGCCTCCCGGTCATCGTCAACCTCGATGGTTTCTATCTCTCCTTTACCCGCGAGCCGGTAGAGGTCCCCGCGGCTGCGGCGGTGGCCCGGTTTCTGCCCCCCTTCGATGCACAAAACCTCGGTTTCCGGGCCGGGGCCCCGCTCAGCGAGGCGGTGGCGGTGCTCGGCGGCTCGCCCTACTCGTATTTCCGCTACCAGCATCACCTGGCCGCGCTCAATGCCGAGGCGGTGTTCGAGGAGAGCGCGGTCGCCTTTGCCCGCTGCTTCGGCCGCAGCTACCAGGCGGTCGAGGCGTACCGCTGCGACGATGCCGAGCTGGTGTTTGTCATGCTGGGCTCTTTTGCCACCAAGGCCAAGGCGGCGGTCGACTGCCTGCGCGAAGCCGGCCAGGCGGTCGGATTGCTGCGGCCGCTGCTGTTGCGGCCGTTTCCGGCTGCCGCCTTGCGCCGGGCGCTGGCCGGGAAGCAGGGGGTGGCGGTGATTGACCAGAACCTGTCCCCGGGCAAAGGAGGCGTGCTTTATACCGAGCTCGCCTCGGCGCTTTACGGTCAGGCCGATTCCAACCCGATGCTGGTCAGCTTCATCGGCGGTCTCGGGGGGCGCGATATCAGTGCCGAGGAGTTCTACGAGATGGCCGCTGTGACCCGTCGGGCTGCGGCCGAGGGGCAGGCCCCGGAGCCCAGACTCCTGTATGCCGAGGCTGAACTGTGTGAGATAAAAAAATGGCAGGCGATCGCCCAGGTGCAGCGGGCGAAGGAGGGGCAGCCATGAGCGAAACCCGATTCCAAACCATGAAGGATCTCCCCTCCTGTCATCTGCTGGGGACCGGCACGGCGCTGTGCGCCGGCTGCGGGGGGCTGGAGGCGCTGCATGAGATTTACGATATTCTCGGAGAGAAGACGGTAGTCGTTAATGCCGCCGGCTGCATGACGCTGCTGGCGGTCTATCCGTTCACCCCCTTTCGCGGCTCCTGGCTTTATACCGCCATGGCCTCGGCCCCAGCCGGGGCGCAGGGGGTCCGGGATGCCCTGGATATCCTGCTGGCCAAGGGACGCCTGACCGCCGAGGAGGACCTGCAGACGGTGGTGCTGACCGGGGACGGCGCCGCTTACGGCATGGGGCTGTCCGCCACGTCCGGCGCCATCGAGCGCGGCCTGGATTTTCTCTACCTCTGTTATGACAACGAGGGCTACGGCAACACCGGCCAGCAGTATTCCGGGGCGACTCCCCACGGGGCGCGAACCGCCACCAGCAAGGGCCCCTGCGGTTACCCCGGGTACAAGAAGGATCTGTTTGCGATCTGGGCCGCTCACCGGCCCGCCTACGTCGCCACCGTGGTGGGGGCGGAACCGCTCGATCTGGCCCGCAAGATCGAGCAGGCGAAAAACCGGCAGGGGCCAAGGCTGATCCTGTCATTGGCGCCGTGCCCCACCGGGTGGGACTTTGATCCGAGCGAAACGGCGCAGATCGGCCGGCTGGCGGTGCAGACCGGGGTCTGGCCGCTCAAGGAATACCGGGACGGCCAAGTGGTGCACACCAAAGTACCGCAAAAGAGGTTGCCGGTGGAGGACTACCTGAAGCGGCAGGGGCGTTTTGCCCACCTCTTTCAGCCGCAGCGCAACGAGGCCCTGCTGCAAGAGATTCAGGCAAGGATCGACGCCTATTGGGATAACCTACAGTCGTGAGGTGGCCAAGTGAGCGATTCTCTCTGGATGCTGCAGCGAAAGAAGGAGCCTTTGCTCTGGGTGGTGCAAAGGGGGGTGGGGCCCCTTCTGGCCACCGCGCTGCACGCGGGGCATGCCATGCGTTCGGAACTGGCAGAGCTGACCGCCCTCGATGAGGCGACTCGCCAGCGGGAAGAGGACCCTTACACCGCTTTCTGGACCCAGGTGGGGGACACCCGCATCATCCCTCTGCGATCCCGCTTCGAGGTCGATTTGAACCGGCCCAGGGCCGAGGCGGTCTACCGCAAGCCAGAGAACGCCTGGAGCCTGAAGCTCTGGAAGCAAGCCCCGAGCACCGAGATGATCAAAAGATCTCTCGAAGAATATGACGACTTTTACCGGGAGCTCAGGTCGCTGCTGGCCGATCTCCAGAAGCATTCCGGCCATTTCGTGGTCTTCGACCTGCATAGCTACAACATCCGGCGGGGCGGCCCCGACGGTCCGGAAGCCGACCCGACAGCCAACCCCGAGGTCAACATCGGCACAGGGACCATGGACCGGGAATATTGGGCGTCTCTGGTCGAACGCTTCCTCGCCGATCTTCGCGCCTACGACTTTCTCGGCCGCCATCTTGACGTTCGGGAGAACGTCAAGTTCTCCGGGCGGCAGTTTCCCACATGGATCCACAGCCACTTCCCCAGGTCGGCCTGTGTGTTGTCCATCGAGTTTAAAAAATTTTTTATGGACGAATGGACCGGGAAAGTGGACCGGGTACAGCTGAAGCTCATTCTCGATGCCCTGCGCTCCACCGTTCCCGGCCTGATGGAGGAACTGGCGAAACGATGAGCCGTGCGAAGGTACCGTCACCGGATCAGATCTCTCCCCCGATGATCGAGGAGATCGCCCAGCGTCTCCGCCGGCATCGGCCTGTGCGCACCCAGCTCGCTCCCTGGGGCATGGTGCACATCGACCGCCAGTTGCCCTTTCTCTGTCTCTACCGCCGTCCCCAGGGGCGGCCGGACCCCGGAACCGACCATCTGCTCCTCGGTGAGGCCTCCTACCTGCTGGCCGACGGCGGCAAGACCCCGCATGAGCCGCTCAAAGACCTGATCAAGGCCATCGTGCGCACCCAGAGGGAAGCCTTCGGCGCCTTCCTGATTCTCGAACTCTGGGCCGGGCTTGAGAGGGAGGATGATTGCACCTTCCGCATTCATGCACCGAAGCTGGGCCCTCCGTCGTTCTTGCTGGAGGTCATGGAAACGGCGCTGCTGGAAATTCCGATCGAAGGGGAGGACATCCGCGTGGGTCTGCGCTATGGGCAGCGCTGGGCGCCTCCCGGATTGGAGAGAATGTTCAGCGAACGGGAACTGAGGGAGCTCGGGGCGGGGATGATGGGCCTGGAGGTGAAGCCCGTCTTTCGCGACCCCCAAAGCGAAGAACTCTTCCCCTTCGAGCTGAAGGCCCTTCGCCAGGGGCTGTCCAAAGCCCTGAAAAAGACCTTTTTCCTCTTTTCCCACGATTACACCAGCCACAGACCGATTCATTATGCCGAACTGGGGCGCCGCGCCTTCACTCCGGCGGTTCGGGACATCGACCGTCGTTTGGCCGACATCGACCGTCATTTCGATCTTCTTCTTCACGTCACCCCGGTAAACACCGAGGCTGCCTGGTACCAGTTCAGGCGGAGCGGTTTTGATCGTGCACCCGAATTTCTCTACCGCCCCCGCAACATCGATCCCTCACTGCTCAAGCGGCAACTCCACGCCATTGCGCTGGAGCAGATCGAAGACCCGACCCTGGCCCACCTGTTCGCGACCAAGCGTGACGAATTGGACCGGCAGCTGACTATGGTGGCGGACCGCGGCACAAAAAAGTTCCTGCGGGGCAGCCAACAGGTTTACGGGGAGCTAAATCCCAACCTCCTTGCTCTGGCGTGGGACCTGCTGGGCAAACTCCCGCCTCGTGTGCGCGACGACCACGTCTCCCGTTCCCTGGATGCCGAGTCGTTCGCTCGCAGAGCCGAAGAGGAGCTGGCCTATTACCGAAGCCAGGATCCGAATCTGACGAGTTCCGTGACCATCCGGGCCGATGTGCCAGGACTGATGGTTTCCCGGGGACAATTTCTGGTCGGGTGCTCCGCCTCCGTGGCCGAAGCCAGGGTCGAAGCCACCCTGGCCCACGAAGTGGGAACCCACGTTCTCACTCATCATAACGGCTGCAACCAACCTTTCGCCCAACTGCACACAGGAATGGCTAGGTACGAATCGCTTCAGGAAGGGCTTGCGGTGCTGGCCGAATACCTGGTCGGTGGTTTGAGCCGGCCGCGTCTGCGCATGCTGGCAGGGAGGGTCGTGGCTGTGCATTGCCTCAGCGAAGGCGCAAGCTTTGTGGAGACCTTTCGGGCACTCTACCAGAGTTACAAGTTCAGCCAGATGGACGCCTTCACCATTGCCATGCGCGTCCATCGCGGCGGAGGTTTGACCAAGGATTTCATTTACCTGGATGGCCTGGTGAAGCTGATCGATTATCTGTCACAGGACGGCGAATTGGAGCTTTTGTACCTGGGGAAGGTTGCCTTCGAACATCTCTCGATTATTGAGGAGCTAAGGTGGCGTCAGGTCCTTTCGCCCGGGCCGCTGCGGCCCCGGTATCTGGACCGCCCCGATGTCGCATCACGGCTGGAACGGGTGCGGCGCGGCATCCCGGTTGTCGAACTGGTGGAGGGAACCCCCGAATGAAAGTGGGCCTGGTCGTCAACAAAATCGCCACCGAAAAGGCGGACTACACCACCACCCATTTCGCCATGACCGCCACCAACATGGGCCACGAGGTCTGGTACATGGGGGTAGCCGACTTTTCTTACGGCGGCGACGAAATAAACCACGCCCACGCCCGCTCGGTCCCGCTCAAAAGGCACCGGTCGGGGCATGCCTACCTGAGCGCCCTGTGGGGCAGGGAAGCCCGTGCCGAACCGATCGCCGTCGAAGAGCTGGACGTGCTGCTGCTGCGCAACGACCCCGCCGAAGACGTCATTGCGCGCCCCTGGGCCCGCCTGGCCGGGATCAACTTCGGGCGCCTGGCCGTCAATCATGGAGTGCTGGTGCTCAATGACCCCAATGGCCTCACCCGAGCTGTTAACAAGATGTATCTCCAGTATTTCCCGCAGGAGGTGCGGCCATGCACCCTTATCAGTTGCGACAGGTCTGACATCAAGGCCTTCATCGCTGAGCAGGGCGGACACGCAGTGATCAAGCCCCTGTTCGGTTCCGGCGGCCGGAACGTGTTCCTGGTCCGGCCCGAGGACCGGCCCAATCTCAACCAGATGATCGAGGCGGTAAGCCGCGAGGGGTATGTCATTGCCCAGGAGTACCTGCCGGAGGCGATCCACGGCGACACCCGGCTGTTTCTGTTGAACGGCAGGCCGTTTATCTGCAAGGGGAAGTATGCCGCCATCCGTCGGGTGCGCCTGCCGGGCAACGGTGATATGCGCAGTAATATCACCGCCGGCGCCGAACCGGCCAAGGCGCAGGTCGATGCCAGAATCCTGAAGGTCGCCGAGATGGTGGGCCCCAAACTGATCGAGGACGGCATGTTCCTGGTCGGTCTCGACATCGTCGGCGACAAGCTTCTGGAGATCAACGTCTTCAGTCCCGGGGGGCTCCATTGCGCCAGTCATCTGCAAGGAGTGGACTTCTGCAAAGCGGTTATCGAAGCTCTGGAGCGCAAGGTGGCATACCGGAAGCACGGTCCCGACCGATGAGACAATGTCAGGTTGGCAACGCGGTAGCCCGCTTGTCTCACCGGCGATCGGCCCGAAGCGATAAGGAGAGACCATGGCAAAATTGACCCAGAGCTATTTTCACCGGGGCGGAACCGAACCCCTGGTGGGAGCGACCATCCCCGAACACTTCGCCGCGGTGGCTTATCGCTTTGCCGACCGTGAAGCGCTGGTTTCGCTGCACCAGGGCCGGCGGCTGAACTACGCCGAGCTGGCGGCCGCCGTCGATCAGCTGGCCCTGGGGCTGCTCGGTCTGGGGTTCGGCCGCGGCGACCGCATCGGAGTCTGGTCGACCAACAACATCGAGTGGCTGCTGCTGCAGATGGCCACCGCGCGTATCGGAGCCATCCTGGTCAACATTAACCCCGCTTACCGCAAGAAGGAACTGGCTTACGCCCTGCAGCGCTCCGAAGTGCAGGGGCTGTTCGTGATCCCGGCCTTTCGCACCAGCGATTACGTCGCCATGCTGGTGGAACTGCTGCCGCAGCTTCGGGATGGTTCGGCTGCGACGCTGCATAGTGACAGCTTTCCCAATTTACGGCGCCTGGTCCTTTATGACCCGTTGGACCCCGGACGCACCGCCAGACCGTATCCCGGCTTCACCACCTGGGGCGAGGTGTTGCAGGCCGCCGCAGCCACCTCCCCGGCGCAGCTCGATGCCGCGACCGCCAGCCTCGACCGGGACGATCCCATCAACATCGAGTACACCTCAGGGACCACCGGCTTTCCCAAGGCGGTGATCCTCTCCCATCACAACATCCTCAACAATGCCCTCTGCGGCGCCCGAGCCATGCACTTCACCGCAGAAGACCGCCTGTGCGTGCCGGTGCCCTTCTACCACTGTTTCGGGATGGTCCTCTCCAATCTGCTGTGCCTGTCGGTGGGGGCGTGCATCGTTCTTCCCGATGAGCACTTCGATCCG
>JAQYWA010000434.1 GCA_030145265.1 Desulfuromonas sp.
CTGGTCGGTGAGTCGGGGTGCGGCAAGTCGATGACGGCGCTCTCCCTGTTGCGTCTGGTTCCGGAGCCGGGACGGATCGTCGACGGCCAGATCTTCTTCGCCGGCAACGACCTGTTGCACATTCCCGAAGAGGAGATGCGCCGCGTTCGTGGCAACCAGATCGCCATGGTCTTCCAGGAGCCGATGACCTCCCTCAACCCGGTGCTGCGCATCGGTGAGCAGATCGCCGAGGTGCTGCGCCTGCACAAGGGCATGTCCCCGGCCCAGGCCCTGGATGCCGCCGCCGACCTGCTGCACCAGGTCGGCATCCCGTCACCGCAGCAGCGCGTCCACGAATACCCGCACCAGCTTTCCGGCGGCATGCGCCAGCGGGTGGTGATCGCCATGGCGCTGGCCTGCGATCCGCGCCTGCTGATCGCCGACGAACCGACCACCGCTCTCGACGTCACCATCCAGGCCCAGATCATGGACCTGCTGCAGCAACTCAAGGCCGACCGCGGCATGGCCACCCTGCTGATTACCCATGATCTCGGGGTGGTGGCCGAGAACGCCGACCGGGTCGCCATCATGTACAACGGCCTGATTATGGAATACGCACCGGTCCGCGACATATTCGCCAACCCGGTCCACCCCTATACCCGCGGCCTGCAGGCGTGCATCCCCAAACTGGGAGAAAAACGTGCACGCCTTGAAACTGTAACCTCCCAGGGTCAGGAGAGCGGCGGCGACCGATCATTCCTCGACCAGTGTCCGGACCCCTTCGCTCCCAGACAGGGGATCCTGCCGCGTCTACAGCAGGTCGCACCGGGCCACCTGGTTCGCCAATGGGAGCTGTAATGGATAACCTGCTGGAAGTCCACGATCTCTGTAAATCTTTTCACACCGACAGCGGTGGGCTGGGCGGGGCCAGTCGCCGCCTACAGGCTGTGGACCAGGTTTCCTTCACCCTGCGCAAAGGTGAAACGCTCGGTCTGGTCGGCGAGTCGGGTTGCGGCAAATCGACCACCGGTCGGCTGATCCTGCGCCTGCTCGAGGCCGACTCCGGCAAGGTGCTGTTCCAGGGACAGGACGTGCTGCAACTGTCGCAACGGCAGATGCGCCCTTTGCGCCGGGAAATCCAGATGATCTTTCAGGATCCCTATTCATCGCTGAATCCGCGAATGAAAGTCGGCGATATCATCGGCGAGCCGCTGCAGATCCACGGCCTGGCCCGCGGCAGCCAACTAAAGGAAGAAGTCATCCGACTGATGGGGACGGTCGGTCTCACCGAAGAGCACTACCATCGCTATCCCCACGAGTTTTCCGGTGGCCAGCGCCAGCGTATCGGCATCGCCAGGGCCCTGGCGGTGCGACCGAGCCTGATTATCGCCGACGAGCCGGTTTCGGCTCTCGACCTGTCGATTCAGGCCCAGGTGGTCAACCTGCTGCAGGACATCCAGAAAGACTTCGGCCTGACCTACCTCTTCATCGCCCACGACCTGTCGGTGATCGAGCACATCAGCGACCGGGTCGCGGTCATGTACCTGGGCCGGATCGTTGAACTGGCCAACGCCGAGGAACTCTACCGGGCCCCCCGCCATCCCTACAGCGAGGCACTGCTTAACGCCGTACCGATCCCCGACCCGGCCCGCAAGCGTACCCACATTCCCCTTAAAGGCGAGGTGCCGTCGGCCCTCAACCCACCCTCCGGCTGCCATTTCCATCCCCGCTGTCCCTACGCCAAGGAAATCTGCAACACCCAGCGTCCTCCCCTGGAAGACCAAGGCAACGGCCATCTCGCGGCCTGCCACTTCAGTGACGAAGTCGGCCAATTCGGGACCTTCTGACAAAACCCTTAAAGGCAATCTCACGCAAAGCCGCAAAGACGCCAAGTAAGGCAGTAACTTAAAGGCCTTAACACCCCAACAACAGGTATCAACGCAAAGGCGCAGAGTAAATCGAGAAAACCCTATTCAATATGAGTTTTTTCTCTGCGCCCTTGCGCCTGCGTTTAAATCAGTCTTTGATTGGCCGTTCATGCCCTGC
>JAQYWA010000435.1 GCA_030145265.1 Desulfuromonas sp.
GTCAGGCCGTCGAGAAAGGCTTTCAGACTGATCGAGTCGTACCCCTGCAAATAGCCCTTGGATATCGCGGAGGCAAGAATGGCGTCGTCCGTAGCGGTCTTGATTTTTTCAATGACCTGCAGATAGGCATCAATCGCCTTTCGCTCGTCGGGAAAGGCGGCCACCAGCTGTTCTCGAAGGGCCGCGTAGCCAAAGGGAAAACGGAACTCGAACTCGGGCTTTCGGCAGCGGAACAGATCGTAACCACTGGCATTGAACGGTACCGTACTGACCAGAGCGGAGAGCCCGAGGTAGCGGAAAAAGCGGTCAAGGACTTGCCCCTTGCCGAAATCTCCGGAATAGTGAAACCCGGTATCAAATCGCATCCCGCGACGGACGAAACTATTCAGCAAAGGGCCGGCAGAGGGGTACTTTTCAACCAGGGCGACCCGGCAGCCATTTTTCGCGAGCACCAACGCCGTAGTCATTCCCGAAGCCCCGGCCCCGATGACCACGTAGTCGTACTTCATTCATCGAATCCCAACACCAGGCAGGCGTTTGTTCCTCCGAAGCCGGCGGAATTGCACAGGATGTGCTCAGGAGCCTGAGATACCGTCGCCACCGCAATTTTGAGGCGCTTGGAGTATTCGTCCGGTTCGGAAAAATTGATATTGGGGGCAATGAACCCCCCGCGAGCCATAATCACCGAATAAACCGCCTGGGAGGCACCCGACATCCAGAGCTCATGTCCGGTCATCGATTTCAGCGAGGAAACCCACGGGGTTTCGTCACCGAAAACCGCGGTGATGTTTTCCGCTTCGGCTGCATCACCAGCCAGGGTCGAGGTGGCATGGGCCGAGAGGTAATCGATATCCACCGGCTGCAGGACGGCATTGGTCAAGGCCATACGCATGGCCCGCTGCAGACCGTTACGGCTGGGAACCGACAGGTGTTCCCCATCCGAAGAGAACCCATAGCCTTTGACTTCACCAAGAATGGTCGCGCCCCGGGCCTTAGCCAGATCGTAACGTTCGAGCACCAATGCCGCCGCGCCGCCGCTCGGCACCAAGCCGTCGCGCTGGGCATCGAAGGGACGGCTGGCCGCCTGCGGTTGGTCGATCCGGGTCGAGAAGGCCCCGAGCCCATCGAAGCTACACATCGATTGCCAGTTGATTTCCTGGGCCCCGCCGCAGATAACCCGTTCCTGCCGGCCGAAGGCGATCAGATCGGCGGCCTGGCCGACGGCGTGGCCGCCGCTGGAGCAGGCGGAACTGATGGTCCAGCAGGCGCCCTGGGTGTGCAGCAGGGTGTTGAGGTTCATGGTCACCGTGGAGTTCATCGAACGGAAGACCTGGCCGCTGCCGATCAGCTTGGTCTCGCCCCGCTCGCGCAGCAGTTCGACTTGCTCGATGGCGGCGATGCAGGTCGAATCGCAACCGAAGACCAGGCCGGTCTGGTCGTTGCCAATGGCGTCCTCGCCCAGGCCGGCCATAACCAGAGCATCGCTGGCGGCGGAGTAGGCCTGGATAGCAAAATCGGGCATGGTCTTGCGCTGCTTCTTGCTCAATACCCGTTTGGCGTCAAAATCGCGTATTACGCCGGTGAGAGGACTGCGAAACCCCAGTCGCTGGCGCTCTTCGTCAACAACGATGCCGGAACGACCGGTGCGTAGAGCTTCGCTGACACTTTCCCAGCCACAGCCCAGACATGAAACGATGCCGACTCCGGTAATGGCAACTCTATGCATAACATCCTTCAAATAAAACGATTTTGAACAGACAGCCACCCCGAAGAATCCGAAAAACCTACATGTACGTTCCGCCGTTGACCGAGAAAACCTGACCGGTTACATAGGAGGCCTTGTCGGAGGCCAGAAAACTGACGACCCCCGCGACTTCGCCCGGAGTGCCGACGCGGCCCATGGGGATCATCGGCAGAATCCGCTCTTTAGGCAGATCCTTGAGCATGTCAGTCTCGATAAAGCCAGGAGACACGGCGTTGACCAGCACATTGCGCTTGGCCACCTCGGCAGCCAGCGACCGGG
>JAQYWA010000436.1 GCA_030145265.1 Desulfuromonas sp.
GCAGGGCATCCTGATCCGCGCCGCCGGCCGGGCCACGGTGGCGGAGGAAATCTCTGAAGCATACAAAGATGTCGCCGACGTGGTTAACGTGGTGCAACGGGCCGGCATCGGCAAGATCGTCGCTCGCCTGCGGCCCCTGGCGGTAATTAAGGGATAGGGATTAGAGGGATGAAACACATGCTATGCGTTAAAACAGGAGGAGTGAGATGAGAATTTTTCTTACCGGAAGTACTGGCTTCGTCGGTAGCGAAGTACTGAAGCAACTGCTTGCCGCCGGCCATATCGTGCGCTGTCTGGTTCGATCCGGCAGCGAAAAAAAACTCCCCCAGCACCCGCAGCTCGAAATCCGTCTCGGTGACGCCACGGATCCCAGTTCGCTCGACTGCGCCCTGGAAGAGTGCGACGCCGCCATCCACCTGATCGGCATCATCCGTGAATTTCCAGCCCGCGGCATCACTTTTGCCAAACTTCATGTCGAGGCCACTCGCAATATTCTTGAAGCAGCCAAAACCCAGGGGGTTCGCCGCTACCTGCACATGAGCGCCAACGGCAGCCGGGAGAACGCCGTATCCCCTTACCACCAGACCAAGTGGCAGGCCGAAGAGCTGGTCCGCGCATCCGGCCTCGACTGGACCATCTTCCGCCCTTCGCTGATTTTCGGCGAAGGGGGCGAGTTCGTCACCATGATAGCGGACCTGATCCGCAAGTTGCCGGTGGCACCGGTCTTCGGCGACGGCCGCTACCGCATGACCCCGGTGGCCGTGGCGGATGTGGCCAAAGGCATCGTCGCCGCCCTGAAACAGCCGGAATCGATCGGCCAGAGCTATCACTGCGGCGGGGCAAAAAGCTATTCTTACGACGAGATGCTCGACGCCTTCGGCAGGGCCCTCGGCAAAGACCGGGTGCATAAAATCCACCAGCCCCTGTGCCTGATGAAACCTGTCGTCTCCCTGCTCGAATCGATCCCCGCCTTCCCCATCACCTCGAGCCAGCTGACCATGCTGCTCGAAGGCAACGTGTGCGACCCGAAGCCCTGGAGCGACGCCTTCGCCATCACCCCGCTATCGTTGGAAGAAGGGCTGCAGCGGATTTTCAACAGCTAGGAAGCTCGGGAGACTAAAACCGGGCGGACAAAACGTCCACCCGGCAGCTTTCGGCATATTCGACGCCCCGAGAAACGAAGCAGCAAACACCGCTCCGTAATCGACAAGTCGGCCAGTCAGGCCCAGACTCCCAGCAGCCTCAGCCCATCACACAGCAGCACCAGGGCAAACCCCATCAGCAGCAATCCGAGGCAGCGCATGATGTAAATATAGACTTTTCCGGAAAGAAAATTTCGGGAGCGGGCGACGAGGACGGCCAACAGGACTTTGGCACCGATCAAAAACAGGTAGAAACTACCGATAAAGGCCGGCGCGCCATAGCCCCCCTGGGCATAAGCCCGCAGGGTCAACGGTGCACCGACGCCAAACCAGAACAGGTAGGGATGGGGGCTGGCGAAGTTGACCAGCACCCCCTTGAGCAGTGAACGCGGCTGCGCTTCCCGCCAGTCGATGGCAACGCCGCAACTGCGCATGGATGTGATTCCGAGCCAGAACACCAGGACCCCGCCGACCAGAGAAATCGCCCCGAGCACGCCATCGAACTGCGTCAATCGACTCAGCACGACGAGGGTCAAGGCGATGATCGGCAGGTCGGTCAGAAGCGGCGCCAGGGCCACGCGAATCCCCGCCGCCAGGTCGTGCCGAAGGGTTTCAGCCACGACCAGCGCCAGTAGCGGACCGGGGGCGAAGCCGGCGGAAAGGCCGAGCAGGGTGCCGGTGGTGAGAAAATCGGTCATTCGGGACAGCCTCGCTGAAAAACGGAGAAGTCCCAAACCATACGCCACATTGCCGTCATCGACAAGACGCGACGACCTCGGGCGTCAGCTGGCCTGATCAAGGGCTTTTTTCTTCTGGATTTCACGATACTGGCACACACCCGCCCGCAGGGCGCTGGCGGCCAGGTTGGAACAGTGCA
>JAQYWA010000437.1 GCA_030145265.1 Desulfuromonas sp.
CCGAACAGTTTCGGCCCCAGTTCACCGGCGATCTGCAGCGAAGAACGCTCGCGCGCTTCCCAATCCTTCAGCTCGACGAAAGCGATCCCTTCGGTGACCTTACCGCCGAAACCGGTGGTGGCAAAAACCCCGTTGGCTTCAGGGATCGGCTGCAGCAGCGCTTCGGCCTGCTTCAGATAGTGATCGGTGTAGTCCAGGTTGGCGCCGTCGGGAGCGATAATGAAGGTCATGAAGACCCCCCGGTCCTCGAGCGGCGACATCTCTGAGGGAAGTTTCTGTAACAACCACCAGGAACCGACGCCGGCGATCAGGGCCATGCTCAACCCAACCAGTACAGTCTTCAGCGACCAGCCGAGGATGCGCCGGTAACCCTGCTCAACGGCGATAAAGAGGTTTTCCATCAAGTTGAACAGTTTGTTGTGCTTCTTTTGATGGCGGAGCATCTTGGCGCACATCATCGGCGTGAGAGTCAGGGCAACGAAGCCGGAGACCAGGACCGCGCCGGCCAGGGTCAGGGCGAACTCGGTGAAGAGCTTGCCGGTGCGCCCTTCCATCATCGCTACCGGTACGTAGACCGCGGCCAGGGTCAGGGTCATCAGGATAACTGCAAAGCCGATTTCCTGCATCCCCTTGACCGCCGCCTTGGCTGGGGTGAGGCCCTTTTCCACGTGACGGTGGACGTTCTCCAGCACGACGATGGCGTCGTCAACCACCAGTCCGACCGCCAGCACCATGGCCAGCAGGGTCAGGGTGTTGATGGAAAAGCCGAGGGCCCACATCAGGGTGAAGGAACCGATCAGCGACACCGGGATGGTCACCAGCGGGATCAAAGTCGAGCGGACGCTGCGCAGGAAGAAGAAAATAATCAGCAAAACCAGGGCGACCGCCTCTAAGATCGAGGAAAAGACATTGTCGATGGAACGGTCAATAAAGACCGAAGAGTCGTAGACAATCCTGGCCTTCATCCCCTCGGGGAGAGAAGCCTGCAGCTCCGGCATCAGCTTTCTAAGAGCCTGGGAAATCTCCAGCGGGTTGGCCACCGACTGCTTAACCAGACCGAGGGCCACTGCCTTACCGCCATTGTAGCGCAAGCTCTGACGCACCGACTCGGGACCGATCTCGGCCCGGCCGACATCCTTGAGACGCACCAGGGTGCTGCCCGATTTGCGGACGATGATCTCTTCGAAATCTTCCGGGGTGTTCAGACTGGTATCGGAAAGCACGGTGAATTCCCGCGCGGCGCTCTCCAGGCGGCCGCCTGGAACCTCGATGTTTTGCGCCCGGATGGCCGCCTCGACATCCTGCGGCGTCACCTGATGTGCCGCGAGCAAGGCCGGGTCGAGCCAGATGCGCATCGAATACTTGCGCGCCCCGAGAACCTGCGCTTCAGCCACCCCGGGGATCATCTCGATCTGATCAGTGACATAACGCTCGACGTAATCGGTGATCTCTTCGTTGCTGTGCAGATCACTCGAGAAGGCCATATAGAGGATCGGCGAGGCGTCGGCCTCGACTTTGGCGATGACAGGTTCCTCGATTGCCAGCGGCAGCTCGGCCCGCACCCGGCCAACCCGGTCGCGCACTTCGGCGGCGGCATCGTCGGCATCGAACTCCATCTTAAAGACGATGGTGATCTGGCTTTTCTCCTGCATGCTGGCCGAGGTGATGGTCTTGATTCCCTCGATTCCCGAGAGGCTGTCTTCGATGACCGTAGTGACCTCGGTTTCAATGATTTCGGGGCTGGCCCCCTGGTAGATGGTGGTCACCGAAACGGTCGGCTCGTCGATGTTCGGATACTCGCGCACCGTCAACCGATCGTAAGCGACCAGACCGATCAGCACGATCAGCAGGCTCATCACCGTCGCTAAGACCGGCCGCCGGATGCTTATTTCTGAGAGTTGCATGGCTCTTTACCTTTTTTATGTGTTATCGAAAAACCGGAAACCTTTTCTCACGCCCGTTCGCTTTGCTCACTCAAGACGCAAAGGCGCAAAGAGATTTAAAAGCTTTATTACATTT
>JAQYWA010000040.1 GCA_030145265.1 Desulfuromonas sp.
CGCAGCTCCATGGCGCCGACGTCGCCGACCCCCTTGCCGTCGACGAAGACCCGGCCGTATTCGAGGCGCTCTTCGATGCGCAGGCCGTTTTGCGACACCACCAGTGGCTGGCCGTTTTCCAGCACCACCGCATTGTCCTCTGTCACTCCCATGCGGCGGGCCAGTTGGGCGTGCTTGACCAGGTGCCGGTATTCGCCGTGGATTGGCACGAAATAGCGGGGCTTGGTCAGCGACAGTACCAGTTTGAGTTCTTCCTGGCTGGCATGTCCTGAGACATGGACCTCGCTGGTCGTTTCGTAAAAGACCTCGGCGCCGCGCCGGTACAGATGGTTGATCAGGTCGGAGATGGCCTTTTCGTTGCCGGGGATGAACTTGGACGACATAATCACCGTGTCGCCCGGCTCTAAGCTGAGCTGCTTATGGTCATCCATGGCGATGCGCGACAGGGCCGAGAGCGGTTCGCCTTGGCTGCCGGTGGTGATCACCAATACCTGGTCGCGGGGCAGATCCCGCAGGTCGCGCAGGTCGATCAGCGCCGCGTCGGGGATGCTCAGGTAGCCGAGCTTGCGGGCGATGTCGGTATTGGCGACCATGCTGCGGCCGTTGATCAGGATGCTGCGGCCACAGGCCACCGCCGCATCGACCACCTGCTGGATGCGGTGGATATTGGACGAGAAGGTCGCCACCATGACCAGCCCGTCACATTGGGGCAGGATCTGTGCAAAGGCTTCGCCGACCACCCGCTCGGAGAGGGTGACCCCCTCTTTTTCGACGTTGGTCGAATCGGCCAGCAGCAGCAGGATTCCTTCTTCACCGCAGGTTGCCAGCCGGGCCAGGTCGGTCGGTTCGCCATCGACCGGAGTCTGATCGAGTTTGAAGTCGCCGGTATGCACCACCGTTCCGGCCGGGGTGCGGATGATCAGCCCGGCGCCGTCGACGATGGAGTGGGCGGCCCGGTAAAATTCTACGGCAAAAGGGCCGAGTTGCACGGTCTGCCGCGGCGTGACCGTCTCCAGGGTGGCGCGGCCGGTCAATTTGTGTTCGTCGAGCTTGTTACGCAGCAGGCCCAAGGTCAGCCCGGTACCGAAAATCGGGGGGCAGCCCAGCGCCTCATACAGAAACGGGATCGCCCCGATGTGGTCTTCGTGGCCGTGGGTCAGCACCAGGCCGCAGATATCCCGTTCGCGGCCGGCCAGCGCCGAGATGTCGGGGATGACCAGGTCGACCCCCATCATGTAGGCTTCGGGAAACATCAGTCCGCAGTCGATAAGCAGGATTTTGCCGCGGCACTCGATGGCCATTATATTCAGGCCGATCTCTCCGAGTCCTCCCATCGGCAGAATCCGCAGGGCATCGGGGTGCAGGGGCGGACTCTGGGCCAGAGTGCTCATGCCGCCTCTCCAAGCGTTGCCGCGATCCGGCTGTGTACCTGTTGCATCAGCGGGTCGCGGTCAGCGGTCCCCAGCCCGGCACTGTCAATGGCCGGCAGGATGGTCACCTCGATGACGCCGCCGCGAATCCAGCGGCTGGTCTTGGGCATCACCGCGTAGCTGCCGCTGATGGCGACCGGCAGCATCGGTACCTGTGCCTTGAGGGCCAGCATGAAGCCGCCTTTCTTGAATTCCTGCAGCTGGCCGTCGGCGGAGCGGGTCCCTTCGGGGAAAATCACCACCGAGGTGCCGTTTCGGATGCGGCGGGCTGCTTCGTGCATGCTTTTGATCGCTTTTCTGCGGTCCGAGCGGTTTAGGGGGATATAGCCGCAGCGGCGCATGGCCAGACCGAACAGGGGGACCTGGAACAGTTCTTCCTTGGCCAGCCAGCGGAACTGCCCCGGCAGCCCGGCAAACAGGGCCAGGATGTCGAAATTGCTCTGGTGGTTGGGCATGTAGATGACCGCCTGGTCCGGCTGCAGGTGCTCCTGCCCCGTCACTTTCAGTTTCACCCCGGCCAGCTTCAGGCCGACTTTGGCCCAGAAGCGGGCGTAGTTGTGCAGGTAGTCGGGACTGATGAAAGAGAGGGGAACGCCGGTGGCTATGACGAACAGGGTCCAGGGGATGAACGTGGCAAAATAAAAAAGGGTGCGAACCATTAATAATCTCCGCAAACTGTTGAATAATTTAGTCTACGGGGTATACGAAATGTAGTCAAATCTTTTTCTGGAAGGGGCCGTGGGGAGGAGCTTTACGAAAAAACAGCCGGCCGGTTTGGGGTTCAATCCATCACCAATACGGCCGCCCCCTCGATGCGGCCGCTGCGCAGGCGGTCGAGGGCTTCGTTGGCCTGCTCCAGGGCAAAGGTCTCGATTTCGGTGTGCACCGGCACCCGGTGGGCGAGGTCGAGCAGCTCTTCGCCGTCGCGGCGGGTCAGGTTGGCGACCGAGCTGACCTTGCGTTCTTCCCACAGCAGCCGGTAGGGAAAGGCCGGGATGTCGCTCATGTGGATGCCGCCGGAGACAACGTGCCCCCCCTTGTCGGTGGCCTGCAGGGCGGCGGGAATCAACTCGCCGACCGGGGCGAAGATCAGGGCGGCGTCGAGGGGATGCGGCGGCATCTCCGTCGAGGCGCCGGCCCAGGTCGCACCCATTCGGCGGGCGAAATCCTGGGCCTCGGTGTCGCCGGGGCGGGTGAAGGCGTAGACCTTTTTGCCCTGGTGTACCGCGATCTGGGTGACGATGTGGGCGGCGGCGCCGAATCCGTAGATCCCGAGGTGCTCGATCTGGCTGCCGGCCAGCCGGTAGGTACGGTAGCCGATCAGCCCGGCGCAGAGCAGGGGCGCGGCCTTCGTGTCGTCAAAACCGGGCGGCAGGTGAAAGCAGTAGCGCTGGTCAGCTACCGTGTATTCGGCGAAACCGCCGTCGAGGGTGTAGCCGGTGAAGCGGGCGTGGTCACAGAGGTTTTCCTGGCCCTTGCGGCAGTAGCGGCATTCGCCGCAGGTGTAGCCGAGCCAGGGGACGCCGACCCGGTCGCCGGGGCGGAAGCGGGTGGTTTGCTCCCCGGCCAGCACCACGGTGCCGACGATCTCGTGGCCGGGGATCAGCGGCAGTTTTGGTTCGGTCAATTCCTGGTCGACGATGTGCAGGTCGGTGCGGCAGACTCCGCAGGCATGCACTCGGATCAGCAGCTGCTGGGGGGAGGGTTGAGGGATCGGCAGCTGCTTTAACTGCAGGCGGTTCTGGCCGGTGTCGAGCACCATGGCCCGCATGCTGGCGGGAAGCTTCATCTCGAATCTCCTTGTTGGGAGTGCCGGCGGTTGTTTGATTCAGATTGGAACGTCGTCGAGGGTTTCGGCGGCGGTATCGATGGTATCGTGAATGCTGTTGCCGGCGCCCGGGACGATGGAGATGACAGCGGCGCCGACCCGCATCGGCACCGAGACCAGTTTGGTGAAGAAGCAGCCGCTCAACTGGCTGGCGAGGAGCACGAGGATTAGGGTTTTTGCGTATTTCATAAGGTCTCCTTGGTTTTGGGGGAAGGCTCAGCGGCCTGCGCCGGTGCTGGCCGGCACCGCCCGTTTGAAGGCCCAGGCTTCGATTTTCTTGATCTGGTCGGCCATGGTGACCGACAGGGGGACGGTGCGGCTGATCGCCTCCATGATGTCCTGCTGGGTCATGTCCCGGGCCTGCGAAAGGGCCTCGAAGCTGGCGCTGGCGATGGCCTGTTCGATTTCTGCGCCGGAGAAACCCTTGACCGAATGGGCGAGCATCGAAATATCGAAGGGGTCGGGTTTGAAGTCCCGCTTGTGCAGATGGATACGGACGATTTCCTCCCGCTCGGCCAGCCCCGGCAGGGAGACGTAGAAAATTTCGTCGAAACGTCCCTTGCGCAGCACCTCGGCCGGCAGCATTTCGATGGCGTTGGCGGTGGCGGCAACGAAGACCGGGTGACGCTTCTCCTGCATCCAGGTCAGGAAGTAGCCGAGCACCCGCGAGGCCGAACCCCCCTCGGCCTTGAAGCCCTGGTTGGAGATGCCGGATTCCATTTCGTCGATCCAGAGTACGCAGGGAGAGAGGGCCTCGGCGGTTTTGCAGGCCTTGCGCAGGCTGCTCTCCGGCGAGCCGAAGGTGCCTTCGTAGACGGTGGCCATGTCGAGGCGGATCAGCGGCAGGTGCCAGCGGGCGGCGATGGCCTTGACGAACAGGCTCTTGCCGCAGCCGCTGATGCCCATCACCAGCACCCCGCGGGGGAGGTTGCGGCCCGAGGCCAAGCCCTCGGCCCCGAAGGCCTTTTCCCGTTTTCCCATCCACGACTTGAGGTTTTCCATGCCGCCGAGGTGGTCGGCGGTGACGTCGTTTTCGACGAACTCCATGATGCCGCTTTTGCGCAGTACCTGTTTCTTGGTGCGGAACAGGGCGGCGATCACGTCGTCCGCTCCCCCGCCCTTGGTGACCCGGGCCAGTCGCAGGGCCCGGTCGAGGTTCAGCAGATCGAGGCCCTGGGCTGCGACGACCAGGCGGTTGATGTCTTCTTCGGTGGCCAGCAATTGATTAAGGAACGGGTCCCTATCGCGATTTTTTTCGAGAAAAACCTGGATTTCCTTGCGATCCGGCAAGCCGTGGTCGAGCAGCAGGAAGTCTTCCCGCAGGGCCGGTGGGATGTCCGGTTTGGGGCCGAGAAAGACCAGGGTCTTGCCGGCGGGCCGGCGAACCGCGGCGAAATCCTTGAGGGTGCGCTGGATGTACGGATTGTCATGCCAGAACCAGTTGAGGTCCTTGAAAATGAAGATACCGGGCCCTTTCTGTTCGATCGCCCAGTAGAGTCCGGCCAGGGGGTCGCTGGTTTTATCCTGGCCGGGAACACCGGCCGTACAGTTCCAGACCTGGGGGACGGGCATCCCCTTGATGGCGTGCAGGGCCGACCGGGTGATCAGTGCCTCGGTGCGGCTTTCGTTGTCGGTGGAAATGTAGATCAGCGGCGTTCCGGCTGCCACCTGTTGGCTGAAATTGGACAGGGTCAGGGGTTCTTCCATTGCAGATTCCTTCCGGTGAACAGAGTGGTGAACCGCATGCTTTTTTTTCTTACATTAAATCATCCTGAAAGATTTGTCCATGGGGCTGCGCGGTCGTTTCGGGGCGGTTGACGGCTGCTGTCATTGGGCTTGCAATTGCCATTGAAATACGCTAGTTTTCATCTTTTCTTCGGCGTCCAATATGGTTTCGCTGATAACTTAATCACCATGTGAACTTTATAGAGGTGCTGGCCATGCGTTATTCTCAATATCTGCTTTCCACCCTGAAAGAAACCCCTGCGGATGCCGAGGTCGTCAGTCACCAGTTGATGATGCGGGCCGGGATGATTCGCAAGGTCGCCGCCGGTATTTACAGTTATCTCCCCCTGGGCCTGCGCTCGATCCGCAAGGTTGAGCAGATTGTTCGTGAAGAAATGAACCGGGCCGGGGCTATCGAACTGCTGATGCCGATGGTAGTGCCGGCCGAGCTGTGGCAGGAGTCGGGACGCTGGGAGCAGTACGGCAAGGAGTTGCTGCGCATCAAGGATCGGAAGGATTCCGCGTTCTGCCTCGGACCGACCCATGAAGAGGTGATTACCGATATTGTCCGTCGCGAGGTTCGCTCCTACCGGCAGCTGCCGCTCAACCTCTACCAGATTCAGTCCAAGTTTCGTGATGAAATCCGGCCTCGCTTTGGTCTTATGCGCGGTCGCGAATTTATCATGAAGGACGCCTATTCCTTCGATGTCGACGAAGCCGGCGCCGATGTCGTCTACGAAAAGATGTACCAGGCCTACCGGCGCATTTTTGAGCGCTGCGGCCTCAGGTTCCGCGCGGTCGAGGCCGACACCGGCAACATCGGGGGCAGCTCGTCGCACGAGTTCATGGTGCTGGCCGATTCGGGCGAAGATGCCATTGTCTCCTGCGACAGCTGCGAGTACGCGGCCAATGTCGAAAAGGCCGAAGTCTGCGACCCGCAGGCGGAGGCACCGACCCCGACCCAGACGTTGCAGAAGGTGGCCACCCCGGCCCGTCGGACTATCGAGGAGGTGGCAGAGTTTCTCAAGGCCCGTCCCGAGCAGCTGATCAAGACCCTGATTGTGCAGACCGATGCCGAGGAGACGGTGGCGGTGCTGCTGCGCGGCGATCGAGAACTTAATGATATCAAGCTCTGTCGCCTGCTCGGCTGTAACGCGGTGGAGCTGGCCAGTGAAGAATTGGTCAAGCAGGTGACCGGAGCGCCGACTGGTTTTGCCGGTCCGGTCGGGCTGAAAGCGCGGGTTCTCGCCGATTTCGAAGTGCGTTCCATGGTCGACGCTATCACCGGTGCCAACGAGCTGGACGCTCATTATACTGGAGTGGCCTGCGGACGGGATTTTGCCGTCGAAGCCTTTGCCGACCTGCGCGAGGCCGTGGCCGGCGATCCTTGCCCGCGCTGCAGCGGCAAGCTGGAAATCTGGCGGGGGATCGAGGTTGGCCACGTGTTCAAACTCGGCACCAAGTATTCGACAGCTCTCGATGCCAGCTTCCTCGACGCCCAGGGGCAGGAGCAGGTGCTGTTCATGGGCTGCTACGGGATCGGCATCGGCCGCACGGTGGCCGCGGCCATTGAGCAGAACCACGACGCCAACGGCATCATCTTCCCCATGCCGCTGGCTCCCTTCCAGGTCATTGTCACTATGGTCAATCCCAATGACGAGCCGGTCAATCAGGCTGCTGTGGCGCTGTACGAAGAGCTGCTTGAGCTGGGCATCGAGGTGTTGCTCGATGACCGCGACGAACGTCCAGGCAGCAAGTTCAAGGACGCCGACCTGCTCGGTATTCCCCTGCGGGTGACCGTTGGCGCCCGAGGGCTCAAGGAGAGCTCCCTTGAGTTGCAGGAGCGGCGCAGCGGGCAACGGGAGATGATCCCGGTGGCCGAGGTGGGTGCGGTGGTAGTTGAACGGGTCCGGCAGGCGCTGTCGGCCTGAAGCCGACGTGATTGCCCGGAAAGAGACAGGCGGAATTTATGGCTAAAATGATCATCGACAGCGGCGGCCGGCTGGGTCTGCCCCATCCGGTGGTAAAGGAGCTCGGTCAGCAGACCTTGGAGCTGTCCTCCCATTCGGTCCAGCATCTTCTGCTGACGACCCGGCGCGACGACTCCGAGCTGGTCATGGCGGGGGTGCTGGGAGAAATTGGCATCACCGACCTGCTGTCGTTTTTCAATATGTTCCGCAAGACTGGCGTGCTCAGCTTCAGCTTGACCGGCGGCAGCAAGGAGCTCTTCTTCCAGCAGGGTGAGATCGTTTTCGCCACCAGCAATTTCCCCGAAGAAGACCTTGGCGAGATCCTCTGTGCTCTCGGCAAGCTCGACCGGAACATGCTGCAGCGTTTGCGGTCGCCCGGATCCGTTTCGGCGGTTATCGGCAAGCTCCTGGTCGAGAAAGGGGTGGTGGCGCCGAAAGACCTCTGGCATGCGACCCGCCACCAGGCCGAAACCATTATCTACAATCTCTTTGCTCTCGAGCGCGGCAGCTATTCCTTTGTCGCCAGACCGCTCGCTGAAGAGCAAATCCTCCGGCTCTCCATGAGTACTCAGAACCTTATTATGGAGGGATTGCGGCGGGTCGACGAGCGGGCTTTGTTTATGCGCCGTATCGGTTCCGAAGATCACATCCCGGTGCCGAGCGGCAAGACGGTTCAGGGGATGCCGCCAGCCGCCGAGCGGATGATGAAGCTGGTCGGCGAGGATCGACTCAGCGTGCGGGAGTTGTTGCGCCGAAGCGGCAGCGGCGAGTTCGATGGGCTGCGGCTGTTGTTTCATCTGGTTGAAAAGGGACTGGTGCGTATGGAAGATGCGCCAACGGTGGCGATGGATGGAGCGCTTGGAGAAATGTTGAATATCTTCAACAGCGCCCTGGTCGTCATGTTTCGTCGAGTGTCGGCGAAAAAGCCGGGGTTCGGCCAGGAGGTGCGTTGTTTCTTGCGCGACCTGCCGCAGCCGTTTTCTTTTGTCTTCCGGGATGTCGCCCTGCGGGACGACGGCAGTATCGACGGAGGCCGGATTCTGGCCAATCTGGCCGGCCTCGAAGAAGGCGATACTCAGCGACTGCTGGCCGAGGCGCTGAGTGAGCTGATTTACATGGAGTGCGGCATTGCCCGTCGGGAGCTGGCGGTGGCCGAATCGGGCGAACTGATTCAGCGGGTGCAGGAAGTCACCCGTCGGGTGAAGTCACTTATTGGGAGAAATGGATGAAAAACGCGGCAAGAAGTAGACTGATCTTTGCCCTCGACGTCGATTGTTTCGAAGATGCCGAAAAGTGGGTCAAGTTGCTGCATGCAAAAGTCGGGATGTTCAAGGTCGGCAAGCAGCTCTTTACCCGCTGTGGCCCGGATGTGGTTCGGATGATTCGCGCAGAGGGGGGCGATGTTTTTCTCGACCTCAAATATCATGATATCCCCAACACCGTGGCCATGGCCGGTCTCGAGGCCTGCCGGCTCGGCGTCAAAATGTTCAACGTGCATGCCCTGGGCGGGCCGGAGATGATGCGCGAGACGGTAGCCAGGGCCGACACCCTGTTTCCTCGCGGTAGTGACAAACGCCCCCTGTTGCTGGCGGTGACCATCCTCACCTCGTCCACCGAGGAAACCCTGCGGGCCGTCGGCATCGATCGGCCGGTCAGCGAAATGGTCCCCCGCCTGGCCCTGCTGGCGAAAGAGGCGGGGATGGATGGAGTGGTCGCTTCGCCCAGGGAGGTTGGACTGATCCGCGAGGTTTGCGGCAAGGATTTCGTTATCGTTACCCCGGGAGTGCGTCCGTCTTTCGCTTCGATGGATGATCAGAAGCGGGTCACTACGCCCGCCGACGCTATCGCCGCCGGCGCCGACTGCTTGGTGATCGGCCGGCCGATTTCGGCGGCCCCCGATCCGGTGGCGGCCGCCGATCAGATCCTGGCGGAAATCAGCGGAGCACTGCAGGTCTGTCAATGAGTGATGTTATTTACGGGGTAAACCCGGTTAGGGAAGCCTTGGCCGGCAGTCAGCGCAAGCCGCTGGAGTTGTTCGTTGCCCGGGACGGCCGCTCGGCGCGTGTCGATGAGGTGCTGCAGGAGGCCGCCCGCTGGGGGGTCCCGGTGCGGCATCGCGAGCGCAAGGATCTCGACCGACTGGCGGGGAACGGTCACCACCAAGGGCTGGTGTTGCGGGTCGAGCCTTTTGCCTATGCCGAGTTCGAAGATCTGTTGCAGCGGTGGCGAGATGCAGGAGACCCCGGGTTTTTTCTGGTTCTCGATGGGTTGACCGATCCGCACAATGTCGGCGCCGTGCTGCGCAGCGCCGAGGCGGCTGGTTGTCATGGCGTGATTACCGCCAAGGATCGGGCTTGTCCGATCACCCCGGTGGTTGATCGAGCCGCCGCTGGAGCTCTGGCTCATCTCCCCCTGTGCCAGGTCACCAATATCTCCCGCACCCTTGAGCAATTAAAGGAAGAGCAGTGTTGGATTTTTGGATTGGCTGGTGAAGAGGGCGCCACGCCTTTATTTCAGGCCGATCTGTCCGGCAGCCTGGCCCTTGTGGTGGGTAGCGAGGGGAGCGGCTTGCGGCCGAACGTCCGTAAGCATTGCGACGTGTTGCTGGGAATCCCGATGCGGGGGGAGGTGTCATCCCTCAATGCTTCGGTAGCGGCGGCCATAGCCCTGTTTGAAGTAGTGCGCCGGCGTACCATCGCCGAGCAAGCGAAGTAAGCGAGCGAACGCCCGGCGGGTAAGGTGGTCGAATTTTTATTGTATATTATGAAAAAGGCGGTAAATAAGTAGTTGACAATCCCGTGCCAATCGAATATAAATCCGGGTTCCTTGTCAGGGCGAAGGAGCAGTAAAAAAAGAGCTTGCTTTTTATTTTCTGTTGTTGTAAAAACGCTCCCCTGTGCTGGTGTAGCTCAGTAGGTAGAGCAGCTGACTTGTAATCAGCAGGTCGCGGGTTCGATTCCTGTCGCCAGCTCCATTGCGCTACGGGGCATCGGCCCTGAAAATAAAATCTGAAAGTATCCCCTGGAGGGGTTCCCGAGTGGCCAAAGGGATCAGACTGTAAATCTGACGTCGTAGACTTCGGAGGTTCGAATCCTCCCCCCTCCACCAATTTAGAAACTTGCCGGGTGAGCCCCGGATGCCGGAATTTCAGGAGGCTCTGCCGAATGGACTGGAGCCGGCACCGATGGTGAGCCCAAAGAGCTGAAAATAGAAGGTTGTGTTTTGGCGGGAATAGCTCAGTTGGCTAGAGCGTCAGCCTTCCAAGCTGAGGGTCGCGGGTTCGAGTCCCGTTTCCCGCTCCAAAAAAACAACCGGCTCTCCGTAGTCAGTATTTTGGTTTCGCCCACATAGCTCAGTGGTAGAGCACTCCCTTGGTAAGGGAGAGGTCTTCGGTTCAAATCCGAATGTGGGCTCCATTTTGCTGTTTTAGGGAG